>JAVKMA010000075.1:0-3521 GCA_031538685.1 Burkholderiaceae bacterium
GATTAAAAAACAGTTTGTCTGATGCTTTTAAAGGGCGCGCGGCCGACGTCACCGAAGAAAATTTACAGGCGCGAATTCGTGGCACTTTATTGATGGCGTTGTCGAATAAGTTTTCGTATTTGCTGTTGGCGACGGGGAATAAATCTGAATTGGCGATGGGTTATTGCACTTTGTACGGCGATATGAATGGTGGGTTTGCGCCAATTAAAGATGTGTTAAAAACTGATGTCTATGCGCTGTGCGCCTATCGCAATCAACGGGCGCAAAAAATGGGTGGTGCGATGATTCCTGAGCGCATTTTGACGCGCGCGCCCAGCGCCGAATTGCGCCCCAATCAAACGGATCAGGATTCTCTACCGCCGTATGAGGTTTTGGATGGCGTTATTCGTGCGTGGATGGAGCATAAGCAGAGCGTCGCGACGATGGTGGCACAGGGTTATGATCAGGCGCTTGTTTTGCGTATTGTTCGGGCGATTGGCTTGAGCGAATACAAACGTCGGCAAGGCGTCATCGGCACGCGGATCAGTCGATGTGCGTTTGGGCGCGATTGGCGCATGCCACAAACGAAGCAACATATTAGTTAAAACCGCCTATTTTTGAATTTTTAAAAATGAATTTTTTTGCGAAAAACTGTATCCAGATTGCCCGCCGTTTGCTGTGGCTGGTCTTGTTTCTCGGGCTGTTTTCGTTTGCTTTCAAAAATGCGAACGACTGGCCTTTGAATATGTGGGGCATGACGGATATTGAGGCGCCGACGATTGTAATTTTGCTGGTCACTTTTTTATTGGGCTGGATATGCCACGCGGGAGTGTTGTTGTGGATGCGTCGCATGAATACCAAAGTTGTTGAATAAAGTGCTGCGCATCATCGAGAAAAATCGCGCGTTTTTACTATTGGATTTTTGAGAGCATCATTTATGCTGTTAATGATTGATAACTACGATTCGTTTACGTATAACTTGGTCCAGTATTTGGGCGAGTTGGGGGCTCAGGTCAAGGTGATTCGTAATGATGGTTTGTCGGTGGCGCAAATTATTGCCTTGAACCCCGAGCGCGTAGTCTTGTCGCCTGGGCCCTGTTCGCCGTTGGAGGCCGGAGTTTGTGTGCCGCTGATCCGCGCGTTAGCGGGACGGATACCGATTTTGGGCGTGTGTTTGGGGCATCAATGTATTGGCGCAGCGTTTGGCGCGACGGTTGGGCGCGCGACGCGCGTGATGCACGGTAAAACGGATCAATTGACGCATCATAATGAGGGTGTTTTTCGTGGCTTGCCCAATCCAATTACCGTGACACGTTATCATTCTTTGGCAATAGAGCCCGATACGATAGGTGATGATTTTGTGATTACGGCAACCACGTCGGATGCTTGTATTATGGGTATCCGACACCGTCAGTGGGCGTTGGAAGGCGTACAGTTTCACCCAGAATCAATTGCGACTGAGCATGGTCACGCCATGTTAAAGAATTTTTTACAAGACAAAATTTAATGTTAGGAGTGCTTATGAAAAATCGTTTGTTAATTTTAGTCAGTCTCGTCATCGGAGTTTTTGGAACGCTCGGAACTTTAGGCGCGCTTGGACGCGCCAGCGCAGCAGGCAATTCGGCGCCATGCAAAGTGGATTCGTACCTTGCTGAAGCTCGCTCGGGGTTTAACTGGTCCGGCCCTTGTGTCAACGGTTTTGCCGAAGGTAGGGGACGATTAGATATGCGTGTGGCGGATTTAATTTTGTCCTACTACGAGGGCGAAATGCGTCACGGTCTGCGCGAGGGCTATGGTGTTTATCAATGGCGTAATGGTGATCGCTATGTCGGGCAATGGAAAAACGATAAGCGCGAAGGTCAAGGCGAACATTTTCAAGCGAATGGCGAACGCTATAAGGGGGCTTGGCACAAGGATGTGCGCGAAGGTCGCGGCCGGCAAACGTGGAAAACGGGATTGATTTACGAGGGGCAATGGTCTGACGACAAAGCCTCGGGCGAGGGTAAATTGAGCTGGCCTAATGGCGACGTATACGAAGGCGTACTGGTGAATGGGCGGGCCAATGGTCGAGGACGTTTTACGCAAGGGAATGGCAGCAACTATCAGGGTGGTTTTAGCAATGATTTACGTGACGGTGAAGGGTCTTTAAGTGACGCCAGCGGCTATCACTATCAAGGCCAATGGTACCAAGGTGTTAAATCGGGTCAGGGTAAAGAAACCTTGCCCAATGGCGAACGCTATTCGGGCGGTTTTGTCAACGATCGACGCGAGGGTCAAGGCGTTGAAGATCGTGCTGATGGCGGGCGTTATGCCGGTTCATGGCAAGCCGGTTTGCGGTCGGGCTTTGGTCAGCAAAAATACGCCTCGGGAGGGCAATACGAAGGTGGCTGGAGTCGCGGCGTATATGAAGGAGATGGGGTTTATATAGACGCTCCAGGCAATCAATATATTGGTCAGTGGGTGGCGGGCAAGCGTCAGGGAAAAGGAAAGCAGAGCTTGGTGTCCGGCGCCCAATACGAAGGCTATTGGCAGGATGACAAGCGTAGTGGCGAAGGGACCTCGCAAGACGCCAATGGCAGTTCTTACACGGGACAATGGCGCGATGACAAAAAAAATGGTCGCGGGGTTGAACTGCGGGGCGATAGCTTTCGTTTTGAAGGGGAATTTACCAATAATAAATCTGGCCGTGGCCGCCTGATTTACCCCAATGGCGAAGAGTTTCTGGTGGAGGTCGTTGACGGTCGCGAGTTTGTGAAAAAGAAATAAGAATAGGTGTGGGCGAGGAGACTTTGGCTGAGATGAAGTCCGCTCCGCACAAAACGCCGACTGTTGTGCCCGCCTCTTCGTCGAACTCCTCTTGCTACTGAAAGACGCATGTGACAAGAGTTTTTTGAGCGCTAGCTGACGATTTGGGGTTTTTGTGCATCTTGCGGGGTATCGCGCGGGGGCTTGTCCAGGCATTTCAAGCGATCGGCGCAACCAATGGATGAACCTGATTGGCCACATCAGTCGTATCGAGATATGAACTCGCACAGAATTTGTGAGCGTCACGGGCGTTGGTATGCCTCAAAATGAGGTGAAGGAGCAAAAATAGGGATAATATCTTTCCAAATCTTTAAAAAACGGTTACGGTACGAACCGCAAATTGCGAAAAATGAAACGCTCAATTTATCAATCAGCACTCATATTGCGCTTGCGCAAAGAGTTTATAGAACGACCCTTATGATGAGCCACGGTGGCTGATAACTCCAATCGAAGCATGAATATACCACTCGTTGTAGATCTCGATGGCACTCTGATCCACACCGACTTGCTGGTGGAGTCGGCTAACGCTCGCATCACTCAAAATCTAGACGGAATCTTCACCTTATTAGGGTTGCTGAAAAAGAAACGTGACCAGCTCAAACTGGAACTTGCCAGATCGACCTCGATCGATGTTTCAGTCCTGCCATTCAACGAACCGCTGCTGACTTGGTTGCAAATTCAAAAGGCGACCGGACGCGCACTTGTGCTCGCCACAGCAAGTGCAGAGCCACTAGCGC
>JAVKMA010000076.1:0-4335 GCA_031538685.1 Burkholderiaceae bacterium
GATCAAGGCTTCTGCTGTTGGAGGGCAGCCGGGCACATAAATATCAACCGGAACAATTCGATCGCAACCGCGCACCACTGAGTAAGAATAGTGGTAGTAACCACCGCCGTTAGCGCAAGAACCCATCGAGATGACCCAGCGTGGTTCGGCCATTTGGTCGTATACTTTTCGTAATGCTGGCGCCATTTTGTTACACAGGGTTCCGGCAATAATCATGACATCTGATTGGCGCGGGCTTGGTCGAAACACAACGCCAAATCGATCTAAGTCGTAACGCGAAGCGCCGGCATGCATCATTTCCACCGCACAACAGGCTAGGCCAAAAGTCATCGGCCACATTGAACCGGTTCGAGTCCATTGCAATAGATTGTCGACGCTGGTGGTTAAAAAACCATCTTTTGTAAGTGATTCAGACATAGTGAGTATTTATTCCCAATCAAGAGCGCCTTTTTTCCAGATGTACCAAAATCCCAGTACAAGCTCCAAAATAAAGACAAACATGGTAATGATGCCGCCAAATTCCAACTCTCGGTGCGCCACTGCCCACGGGAAAAAGAAAATGGTTTCGAGATCAAACAGGATAAATAAAATCGCGATAAGGTAGTAGCGAATATCAAATTTCATTCGCGATTCACCAAAAGTTTCAAAACCACATTCGTAACTAGAGTTTTTTTCCGGATCCGGTCGATGAGGGGCGAGGACGCGTCCTAAAACTTGCATTAAGACGCCAAAACCAACACCAATCACAATAAATAAAAGGATGGGAAAATATTGAGGAAGACTAACGATTGAGTTCACGAAGAGCGTTTTAGAAATTCAGGATTTAAAAAAACTAACTTGAGAATCTATTTAAAGATTTCTTTGAGCTTCTAACTAAGGTCAAAATTTTATCACAGGCGTTTGGTGTTTTTTCAATCCTCTGAAATAGCGGCGTCAAACCGCATCGAAAAATCAATCGCACGGATATCTTTGGTGAGGTGTCCAATTGAAATTCGGTCAACGCCTGTTTGCGCCAAGCACGCTACCGTATCAATTGAAACGCCGCCGGAGACCTCTAATACGGCGCGTCCTTGATTCAGTGCGACGGCTTGAATAATTAAAGACTCATCAAAATTATCGAGCAAAATTAATCGTGCGTCGGCGCGCAGGGCTTCATCCAATTGTGCCAAGTTTTCGACTTCAATTTGTATCGTGATGTTAGGGCGCGATCGATACAAAGAGTACGCCTGATGCAAAGCCTTAGTCACGCTACCGGCTGCGGCAATGTGATTTTCTTTAATCAAAACACCGTCAAATAATCCATGGCGTTGATTGACTCCGCCGCCGACACGCACGGCATACTTTTGCGCAAAACGATGTGCGGGCACCGTTTTTCGGGTGTCCATAATTTGACATGTGGTGTGCGCGACGGCACGGACAAACTGCCGCGTTTCTGTGGCGGTGGCACTGTACAGTTGTAAAAAATTTAAAGCAGTGCGTTCGGCCATCAATAGTTCGCGTGCTTGACCACGCAGGTGACAGACAGTCGTATTGGCGTGTATTTCCGCGCCTTCTTCGCAGGTCCAACGAGGCGGCTCTAATCCTGAAAATTGTTCAATCACCGCGTTAAACCATTGCTGACCGCATAGGACGGCGGGCTCACGCACTAACACCTTTGCGCACAAAATAGTGCTCGACGCTAATAAGGCAACGGTTAAATCGGCGTCGCCAATATCTTCGGCAAGCGCCAGCTCAACATTGCGTTTGCGCTCGTGTTCCAGCTCTTGTAAAAATTTTGGCGCAATTTTTGAAGCAAATAAAAAATCCATCTCGTTCATAAACCCTAATTGTTGGTTGAAATTCTTCGACGATTATTGTTCTGTATTCAGAGAAATCTTATCAATCGATGTCTACGAAATCAGTGACGGCTCATTTTTTTGCGTGTCATGAATCAAATCATAGGCAAGTTGTTCGGCAATCATTAATACGGGACTATTGGTGTTGCCGCTGGTAATCGTTGGCATTACGCTGGCGTCTGCAATACAGAGGCCTTTAATCACACCGCCTTTGCCATCAAACACACGCAAGCGACTGTCGACCACTGCCATCGGATCTTTGACCGGTCCCATTTTTGCGCTACCGACGGGGTGAAAAATCGTCGTTGCAATATCACCAATCGCACCGAGCAAATCATCAGAACTTGGTTGTGCCAATCCAGGTCGATATTCAGATGGGGCGTATTTAGCCAGCGCCGGTTGCGCCAAAATTTTGCGCGTCACGGCAATCGCGTCTAGCGCAATTTTTTGATCAATTGGTGTTGATAAATAGTTGGGGGAAATCGTTGGCGCATTGCTAAAGTCGGGGCTGTTAATTCGTATTGTTCCCCGGCTGGTGGGATTTAAATTGCATACGCTTGCGGTCAAGGCGGGAAAGCGATCTAAAGGTTCGCCAAACGCCGGCAAGCTTAAAGGTTGAATGTGATATTGCAAATTGGGCCAAATTTGCTGTGGGTCGCTGCGCGTAAAAGCACACAGTTGCGAGGGCGCCATACTCAAAGGGCCGGTTTGTTTCAGTGCATATTCGACGCCCATTTTGAATCGCCCCCACGGGCTTGCCGCAATGGTGTTGAGCGTGGACGCGCCTTTAATTTTATAGACGGTTCTAATTTGTAAGTGATCTTGTAAATTGGCGCCGACGCCTTTTAAATCGACTTTGGGCGTAATGCCATATTGGTGTAAGAGTTCTGTTGGCCCGATTCCTGACAGTTGCAAAATTTGCGGTGTGCCAATACTGCCGCTACAGAGAATCACAGCACGGCGCGCATGTGTGACGATTTTTTCACGTCCATTCCACACTTCAACGCCATCGCAGCTGACGCCATCCTCAGTACTCAAGATGAGTTGAGTAACCTGGGCGTGCGTCCACAATTCAAAATTAGGGCGCCCAAAACATTTAGGACGCAAAAATGCTTTCGCTGTATTCCAACGAAAACCATTTTTTTGATTGACTTCAAAATAGCCAACACCTTCGTTATCACCGCGATTAAAGTCAGCGGTGCGGGGAATTCCAGCTTGCACGGCCGCCTCTTCAAAAGCGTTCAAAATATCCCATTGCAGTCGTTGTTTTTAGACACGCCATTCGCCGCCTGCATTTTTATGGCGCAAGACTTCACCATAAAGCGTTTGATCGTGTAAAAGCAGTTCATGCGGCACGCCCCTGGCGCCATGGTATTTATTGGCGCCGCCGTGGTGGTCTTCGTGCAAAGTAAAAAAATTCAAACAGTTTTTCCAGCGCCAGCGATCGTCACCCGTGATTTGCGCCCATTGTTCGTAGTCGCGCGCTTGTCCGCGCATATAAAGCATGCCGTTAATGCTAGAGCTGCCACCTAATATCTTGCCGCGTGGATAGCGAATACTGCGTTGGTTTAAGCCAGATTCAAGAGCGGTTTGATAACACCAATCAGTGCGTGGATTGCCGATACATTTGAGATAACCAATCGGAATATGAACCCAGTGGTAATCGTCCTTGCCCCCAGCCTCGATGAGTAAAACGCGTTTAGAAGCGTCGGCACTTAAACGGTTAGCGAGCAAGCAACCTGCCGTACCGGCGCCGACGATGATGTAATCAAAAATAAGATCATTACTGATTGATGGTTTCATAAAATATGAGGGGCAGTAAAAGAATGTGTGGCTTGAATTAACCAGTCACGAAAATAAATCAAAGCCGCTGATTCTGGACGCGAATCTGGCGTAATTAAATGATAACCCCAGGTATCAATATAAATATGAGGATGAATGACCACCAATTGTCCGCTGGCAAGTTCTTGTTCAATCAACATGGTTGGAATCAATGCAACGCCCATTTGTAACACAGCGGCCTGCGCCAACATGGTAAAAAGTTCAAAGCGCGGCCCTATCATGTCATTGGGATTTTTCATATTGACTTGTTCAAACCACTGACGCCATTGGTAGGGGCGGGTAATTTGTTGCAGCAAGGGTAACTGCGCAATCGCACTGGGGGATAATGTTTTTTGCCCTTTTAATAAGGCTGGACTGCAAACGGGAAGGGCTTCTTCTTGCATTAAAAAATACGCCTTTGTCCCGGGCCAAGTGCCTTCGCCGTGATAGAGCGCGGCATCAAAACCCGTATCGTCAAAAAAGAAAGGTTTGGTCGAGGGCGTAAAGTTAATGGTGATATTGGGGTGTTGCTGTTGAAATTCGGCCAAACGTGGCAACAACCAACGGGTCGCAAATGTCGGCACAGATGCCAACTCAATCACCGCGCCTTGTTGGTGGCGTGTCATCACGGACAAGGTATCACGCTCTAATTCGTTTAAACGTAAAGCAATTTGCCTGC
>JAVKMA010000077.1:0-1694 GCA_031538685.1 Burkholderiaceae bacterium
AATATGACCAAACGTGTCGCGTTATTGATTTCAGGGCGCGGCAGTAACATGCGCGCTATCTTAGAAAAAAATATCGACGCTGATATTCAGTTCCTGGTTATCGCTAATCGTGCCGATTCTGCAGGACTCGTTTACGCCTGTGATTTAGTGCACAATGTGTCGGAAACAGGCATACAAACCGCTTTGATCCCGTCGGCTGATTTCGCCCAAGGCACTGATTTTGATCGTGCTTTACAACAACGCTTAGATCAGTTTGCGCCTGATTTTGTGTTGTTAGCAGGGTTTATGCGAATCTTAGGCGTCGAGTTTGTAAATGCTTTTGCTGGGCGTTTGATCAATATCCACCCATCCTTGCTGCCCGCTTTCCCTGGTTTGAACACTCATCAGCGTGCGCTCGATGCAGGAGTCCTTGAACACGGCGCCTCTGTTCATTGGGTCACTGCCGGAGTCGACGAAGGAGATGTCATTATTCAAGCGCCCGTTCCGGTGATTCCAACAGATACTGAATCAGATTTAGCCGCGCGTGTTTTGGCACAGGAACACATTATTTATCCCGCTGTATTATCGTGGCTGATCTCAGGCGCTTTACGTTGGGACAATGGCCAAATGCACTACGACGCTTCAGTTTTATCATGGTGTCAAAATTACGGATACCGAGCATCTCACGTTTGATTTAAAAATATGGACACTTTACTTTTTGCGCATCCACATGCTTCAGTCCCTGTTTGGGGAAGTCAACAGCGCTTTGCCGTCAATCGTATTTACTGCGTTGGCCAAAATTATGCTGAACACGCACGTGAAATGGGTAATGACCCGAATAAAAAACCACCGTTTTTCTTTACTAAAGCGACGCAAACCATTGTTCATTCGGGCATGACCTTGCGCTATCCGCCGATGACTGAAAACCTGCATCATGAAATTGAATTAGTGGTTGCGTTGGGGCAAGATGCACAGTCGGTTTCTGTGGAGCAAGCGGGTAAATTGATTTGGGGTTATGGTCTGGGTTTGGACATGACGCGTCGAGATTTGCAAGCGCAGGCCAAAGAAGCACGACAACCTTGGGATATGGGTAAGTCATTCACTGATTCTGCGGTGATTACACCTTTAGTTAGGGCTGATCAAGTTGCAGAAATTGACGTCGCAGATATTGTGTTAAGGGTTGATGGCGAAATCCGGCAAAAGGGCAATACCGCGGACATGATTTGGAATATTGCCGAGTTAATCAGCTATTTATCGCGCTATCAAGACCTGCGTGCGGGTGATTTAATCTATACCGGAACGCCTTCTGGTGTTGGGCCGGTAGTGCGTGGCAATGTGTTATGTGGCACGCTTAAAGGTTTGCCTGATTTAATAATTACCGTCGCGTAATGTATGCGTTTATCCGCCATCAAGCTTTCAGGGTTTAAATCGTTTGTCGATTTAACTCAATTCCAATTTCATGGGCAAATTGTGGGAGTAGTGGGCCCCAACGGCTGTGGAAAATCAAATTTAATTGATGCAGTGCGTTGGGTGTTGGGTGAATCTAAAGCGTCGGAGCTGCGCGGCGAATCCATGGCTGACGTGATTTTTAATGGTTCATCGGGGCGTTCAGCCTCTGGGCGGGCGAGTGTTGAACTCATTTTTGACAATGCCTTGGGGCGGATGACCGGACAATGGAGTCAATACGCAGAAATTTCAGTCAAACGTGTCGTGAC
>JAVKMA010000078.1:0-2510 GCA_031538685.1 Burkholderiaceae bacterium
CAGTGGAAATTCTGCCAAATACACCATCGCAAAACCGGTCACGGGCTGTACGATAACGGCAGGCGTGGTGAAGCACCAATCAGCACGTACACAGAGTCGGCTGACCTGAGCCTTCACGGCAATGCTTTTGGTGCGGTTGGCGAAAAAGAGGTAATAGGCTGAACCAAAACCAGTGCCTACCAAGACCACACTGGAGACAATGTGCAGGAATTTGAGAAGAAGATATGCGTTCATGGTGATTCCTTTTGCGGGGTTTCTCGATAGGGGGCTGTCGATTGAATGAGTACCCAAAATATTGCCGCTAACGGAATGTTTTTGATCAAGGGCCCCAGTGGATGCAGCCACAGGCTGGGTGAGAGCAGTGTGGCAAGAATTGTCATCAATATCATGCTCAGCAAAGCGCACCAGTAAATACCTCTGCGCGGCACAAACCATAAGGCTAATCCCAGTAAGACATCCAGTAAACCACCACTCCAAATGAGCGCATCCATCCATGCAGCGTTGGTCATGCCAGCTGCCATTAACAAAGTGGTGCTTTGACCGCGCAATTCAATCAAGCTGACTAAGCCTGTCATCAGCCACACCGCCACCAGACTAAGCCGCAATAGTTTCAAGTTGTTCATATCGTTGCCAGTGTCTATAGCAAGTTATGCCGGTGGTATTTGAGATTTGGAATTTGATGGAATCAAGGCACCAGCGCCAGAAACAGAAAGGCGGCAAAAATCACCAAGTGCACCGCGCCTTGCATCATGCTGGTTCGGCCATGCGCTAGGGTGACGCTGCCAACCATGAAAGTCAGTACCAGCAGTACCAAATCCTTGCTGTCCAGCCCCAAAGTCAGCGGTAAATCCAACCAGACGACGGCGGCGACCACCACCGGAATCGTCAGGCCGATGCTGGCCAAGGCTGAACCCAGTGCCAAGTTCAAACTGGTTTGCAAGCGATTGGCCTTGGCCGCACGCAGGGCCGCCAGAGTTTCGGGCAGTAGTACCAACAAGGCGATGGCAATGCCCACCACGGCGTGAGGTGCATTCCACGCGCGCACGGTCGATTCGATGAGGGGCGATAACTGTTTGGCCAGTCCTACGACCGCCACCAGACAAGCCAACAAGCCCAGCAGGCTTAACCAGGTTTGCAACAGACTGGGAGGTGCGGCATGAATGTCGGCATTTTCTGTGGCGTCCACAGGCAGAAAATAATCGCGGTGACGAATGGTCTGAAAAAAGGTGAAAGCGCACCACAGCGCCAGTGATGAGGCGGCGACAAACACCAGTTGCGAGGTGGTGTAAGTGCCTTCAGACGAACTGGTGGTAAAGGTCGGCAGCACCAGGGACAATGTGCTCAACGCCAGCAGTGCCGCCAGCGTCGGGCCAATGCCTTGAACGCGAAACACCTGTTCCCTGTGGTGCCAGCCACCCACCAACAGGGACAGACCGACCACACCATTGCAGATGATCATGATTGCCGCAAACAAAGTATCGCGGGCCAGGCTGGCAGCGCCACTGTCGCCGATTAGCATGAAGGACAAGATCAGCGCGACTTCGATGATGGTGATGGCCAAGGCCAGCACCAGTGTGCCCAGGGGTTCGCCGGTACGATGCGCCACCACTTCGGCATGATGCACCGCCGAGAGCACCGCCAGCATGAGCATCAGGCACAGCAACACCCAACTGACCGAGGGTAACAGTTGTTCGAGCGCACTGGCGCCTGCCAGCACGACCAAAGCCAAAATAGGGACTAGTGAATGTTGTAAGGGCATGATGATGGTGGAATGTTTATCGGTTTCTATCTATTTTTAAGGCGTGTAGGTCAGGGTTTGAAGAGTGACTCGGTTGCAATACTGACAGCTAGCGTTTTGTGTGCGCGCCGTTACCCCGCCACTACCGTTATCGGTCAACATCACCTCTATTCGTAAGTTAAAGTTCCCGCCACCACAATCTGCCGCAAACAAGGAAAATGAAATTTGGCTACTGGTTTTAGAAAAATCGCTGACGCCGGCGCCGGCGCCGCCAACACAAGAGTCAGCCGACAGCTCCGCGCTGAGATTCGATGATTCAATATCGGATAATGTGCCCCTCGCCATAAAAGTCCTACTATCGCCGTCCTCCACAGGACCGATAGTGCTAGCCTGCAGGGGCACTCGAATCATGAGCGTGAAATTCCCGCTTGCCGTTTGAGAGGCGCTATCGGTCACCGTAACGGTATAGGAGGTGCTCGCCTGCGCCGCGCTGGGCGTCCCGCTCACAGCGCCCGTGCTAGGGTTAAAGTTCAAACCCGCCGGTAAAGCAGGAGCAACACGATAGGTATAGGGACTGACACCGCCAGTGGCAAGTACCGGTATATCGCTACTCATCGCACTGTTTTGCATCAAGGAATAGCTGGCGGTTCTAATCGTCGCCGACAGACTCGCCCCAACCGCGAGCGTGAAATTACCGCTTGCTGTTTGAGAGGCGCTATCGGTCACCGTAACGGTATAGGAGGTGCTCGCCTGCGTCGCGCTGGGTGTCCCA
>JAVKMA010000079.1:0-3341 GCA_031538685.1 Burkholderiaceae bacterium
CCCCACCCACACCGGCGGAGACCCCACCCGGGCCGAAGGACCAGGAGGTGAAGAAACCCGCGGTGAAGTAACGGGGGGCGAAGTATTAGAACCGTCAGTAACAGGGGGTGAATTATTAGAAGATGGTGTACTGTTGTTTGCGGTAGGTAGGATGTTATCACCACACCCTATAATGCTTGCCGCCAGCAGCAATGGGATAATCAAATTTGTCATTTTTTTCATAAGTACCTCCATTTTCCTAATAAACATAAGTGGACGCAACAGAGAGAATATAACTGTTGCATCCAAGGTTAATGCACATGGCAAAAACGCCATGTATTCGCTTGCTACCCTGAGCCAGTCGGCTGTGCCGCCGTCGCGCGCACAACCTCTCCCAGCAGCACGCTTTTAATGCGCCGCCACCTGATCCAAATCTTCCACACGCAAACGAACCACCGGTGCCGACAATGCGGGCAGTGCTTGAATAGCGGCAATCGCTGTATCAATGCGCGCTTCTCGTGCACAGTGCGTGACGATGATGACATCGGTTCCCGAACGGCCCCCTTGATGCGACGATGTTCTTTGTAACATCGCGTCAATTGAAATCATTTGATCGGCTAATAACTTTGTAATCGCGGCTAACACCCCCGCTTCATCTTTGACCGGAATACGCAAGTAATAACGGGTGTGAATTTCGCCAATCGGCAATACTGGAATGTGGTTCAGTGATTCGGCGTGAAAAGCCAAATGCGGTACGTGATGCTGTGGATCGGCCAATTCCAAGCGCGCGACATCAACCAAATCGGCGACGACGGCTGATGCGGTTTCTTCTGACCCCGCACCGGCGCCGTAATACGCGGTGATTCCTGCGGCATCGCTTTTAATCATGATGCCATTCATCGCACCGTTCACATTGGCCAACAAGCAGTTTTCAGGAATTAACGAGGGGTGCACGCGCAGTTCTATGCCCTGCGCGCTGCGGCGGGCAATGCCGATCAATTTAATCCGATAACCTAATTTTTCTGCGTAGGTAATATCGATTGCTTGCAATTGGGTAATGCCCTCGATATGGGCGCGTGAAAACTGAATCGGGATACCAAAGGCAATCGCGCTTAATAGCGTGGCTTTATGGCCCGCATCAATGCCTTCGATGTCAAAAGTGGGATCGGCTTCGGCGTAACCCAATAGTTGTGCTTGTTTGAGGGCATCGGCAAAACTGCTGCCATGCTGCTTCATCTGCGTCAAAATAAAGTTGGTGGTGCCGTTGATGATGCCCGCGACCCATTCAATTCGATTTCCGGCTAAGGCTTCGCGCAAGGCTTTGATGATGGGGATACTGACCGCGACAGCGGCTTCAAATGCGACCATGATACCGTGTTGGCGCGCGGCGGCAAAAATTTCGTTGCCGTGTTCGGCCAATAGCGCTTTGTTGGCGGTAATGACGTGCTTGCCCGCGTGTATCGCGTCCAATACGGCGAGGCGTGCCGTCGTTGTGCCACCCATGACTTCGACGACGACGCTGATGTCATCGGCCTTGGTGACCGCGCTTAAATCCTGAGTCAGCGGAATATCCACGCCCAGATGTTGAGTGATTGCGCGCGCTTTATCGAGCGAGCGCACACCAATTCGTGTGATCACAATCGGGCGTCCAATACGCCGTTCAATTTCATCGCGATTGCGTAACAATACTTTGAGCGTCCCGATCCCGACAGTGCCTAGGCCTAACAGTCCAACTGAAAGAGGTTTCATAAAAAAAATCGAGAGTCAATAAAAAGTGGGTGCAATGTGGATTCTGATGATGTTTGTCGAGTTATGTTTGCCGAATTATGTTTGTCGAATCCGTGCCAAATAACGCGCGATGCGATTGATCGCATCGATTAAATCATCGGTATTGCATAAAAAAACCAGACGGAAATGCGCATGATCAATCCAATTGAATCCGGTTCCTTGAACGATCAATAATTTTTCTTGCGCCAGTAATTCATAGGCAAATTGTTGATCGTCTTGGATGGGATACATTTTGGGATCCAAGCGCGGAAACATATACAGCGCGGCTTTTGGCTTGACGCAAGTCACACCAGGAATCGCCGTGAGAAGCTCGTAAGCCAAATCGCGTTGTCGACACAAGCGTCCAGTCGGCGAAATTAAATCATTGATACTTTGATAACCGCCTAGTGCGGTTTGAATCGCCAATTGCCCCATCACATTAGGACACAAGCGCATTGATGAGAGCATCGTCAGACCTTCCAAATAATCGCGCGCTTTATTTTTAGCGCCCGATACGATCATCCATGCGGAGCGAAAACCACAGGCGCGGTAATTTTTGGAAAGGCCATTCATGCTGACAAATAACACATCATCAGCCAAGGACGCAATCGCGGTGTGCGTATTGCCGTCGTATAAAGTTTTGTCATAGACCTCGTCAGCCATGATGATTAAATTATTCGCGCGCGCAATTTCAACCAACCCTAACAAGGTTTTGAGGGGATATAAAGCGCCCGTCGGATTGTTGGGATTGATCACCACCAGGGCGCGCGTACGCGGTGTGACTTTGGCGCGAATATCATCCAAATCAGGTAGCCAATCATTATTTTCATCACACACGTAATGCCGCGCAGTGCCGCCCGCTAAATGCGTCGCCGCAGTCCACAGCGGATAGTCAGGCGCGGGAATGAGAATTTCATCACCTGGGTTAAGCAAGGCCATAGTGGCGGTATGAATCAATTCAGATACGCCGTTACCGAGATAAATATCTTCGACATCGACGCCGGCAATTTTCTTTTCTTGGGCGTAGTGCATGACGGCTTTACGCGCGGCAAACAAACCTTTGGAGTCCGAATAACCGGATGCTTGGTTGATGTTGCGCATCACGTCTTGCACGATTTCTTCGGGCGGTTCAAAACCAAACGCTGCCAAATTGCCGATATTCAATTTCAAAATTCGCTGTCCGTCTTCCTCCATGCGTTTGGCGTGAGCGACGACCGGCCCGCGAATGTCATAACAGACATTGGCCAGTTTGTGTGATTTTTCAATAGTGAAAGTCATAGCAGTTTTTAGAATACAAAACCCCGATTGTGCATGAGAAGGATAGAGATGATGTAAGCCGCTTTATTTGCGTTAGCATCGCAGGCCTATTTTTAAGCGATAAGCGTATTCCATTACCTCATCCCATTACTTTAAGTTATTACTTTATGTCATTACCTTATGTCTCTTGAACTGAATCAACACAGTGGTTATGTCGTGCAAGCCTATGATGAAAAGAGCGTGACGATCATGGCGCAGGTGTACACCAACAGTATGATGGTGATGCCCGATCGTGCACCAGAGCGCTGGCCAGTCACCAGTTTTAATCACCTGGATGC
>JAVKMA010000080.1:0-2179 GCA_031538685.1 Burkholderiaceae bacterium
AAGCAAAATTAGGTGACAACAAAATTCCATAATTACCAACCAAGGTTAAACCGTCCTTACTAGACGCATTAGTACTCAAACTAAAACGCTGATCACGATTATCGTAATTGGCAGCCCAATCTGTACCATTAGCAGTGCTCAACTTTACTTTATTTGCGCCTTGATTTGGCAAGATTGGCACACCACGCGGTGTCGTGCGCGAAGCTACCGTTACCGTATCTTTCACCGCGCCACCCTCAGTAATTTTAATAAACACATTTGACGTGGCTGGGCGAGTGCCGGCTACCGTGTAATACGATACAACGGCTGGAATCTTTTGTTTCGCATAAAAATCATTAATCTGTGCAGACATCGCACGAACCTGATTTTCATCTAAACTTTGTCCAACAAACCCGCGCAAATAATTTCTGATTACTTCAGATTTAATTTGTTTATTCCCATTAAATGAGATTTTTTCAATAAAACGCGCCCCGTTAGTAGACGCGGATGCCATATTCGCTACAGGGCGGCTATTGGACGCCGAGTTAACCAGCTGGGCGTACGACACCGAAGCCATTAAAGACAACGAAATTGAAACCGCAGTAAATAAAATAGATTTATTCATAAAAAACCTTATATTAAAAGCAGGGATCCCATTGCTGAGATTAACTATAAACAGGAAACAACTGAATGACGGGAGAGAGTCTAGCCAAAGCAAAAAGGCAAGTAAAGGGAAAATACAGAAGCAAGCTTTTTTACCACAACCTGATTTCAAGGGATTATAAAATAATCACAAACAACTATTTTCAGATCCTCGTGCAGTATGCGAATTTTGGTTTTATTATATTTAAATCGCAAATAAGGGGAATTAGCGTGGGAGCAATACGAACTCTAATGATTTATTCCGAAAGTTATTAGCAGATGACTCTAAATAATATTTAACATCCACGTTTAATTTTTTTCCTGCAACGTAGCCCCTCAACTCCTCAACCATATTCCCGACTTCTTTGAGATTGGTCCAGGTTGATTTTTTATTATTGAACAAAATTTGCAACTCCTCTGGCGTCACCCACTTTTGATTAGGCGCCTCAATAGCCATTAATAAGAAATCTTTCGTAATCCGCATGTCGCCCTTCGCTCCAGAGGTCGCCTCCTTCGTTAATGGCACGCTCACAGAGCTTGCTGGATTAGGTACTAGGTCCCGTTCTACTAGATTTGCGTTCACAGGACTAGAACGCCCGCTATTGAGCAAAGCCGCATTAATTTGCTTTTTAAGTTGTAGAACTCGCTCAACCGTATCAAGCTGAGCCCAGCTTGGGGCAGCAATTAAAATAGCAAAAAATACATTTATACGAATTAACAAAGCTGAGTTTTTCATAAGATATTACCGGACAATTATTAAAATCAGATACTTACGGCTATATTCTAAAGTAAAACATGAATTATTCCAACTAACTCACTTATAATTGACTAAATTTTTCCTTTGATTCCTTTCTTTTGAAACTTAAGTCGACACAAATTTAGACGGTTTTATAAAAATTCTTATAAAATAACAAGCGTTCTGTACGATTTTTTTAAAGAATAAACTGAAAAACTTTGATTTTTTGGAAAGAACACTGTTTTTTCGTTTACCGACCCCTTATTTAGGTCGTTTTTGCAGCACCACAAAAAACGCCTCTGGGCACTTGTTCAGAACATTTCTAAATCGCTCAAATATGATGCTATTCAAAAAAAACCACATTCTGCCGACACTTACTCTTGCTATCAGTCTACTTCTTTACGGCTGTAGCTCGACTCCGGTCAAGGTTGTTGGAAAAAGTTTGGCAGGCCCTGCCTTAAAAGAACAAATCATCACAAAAATCGAATCCCTGTTAAATCTTGAAACCGGCTGCTCCAGTAATATGAGTGGAATTAACGTTAGCGATTCCCGACTGATCCGAGACAAAAATAAAGTTTTACGCGCTGCAACTGAAGTGTGGAAGGTATCTGTTTGTGGAATTGAAGTGAATTACCCCGTTAAAATGGAAAAAGACTCAACTGGAGAAAGCTATTTTGAAATAGGGTCTTCCTTCTAACCCTTTGACTTGAAAATAAAAATTGTAAAAGCGTGATTAAAATCACGTTTTTTTTATTTATCTCGTCCAGTTAGTTTACAGAACTTAGTTTAGGGCACTTCTATAAATACAGAATGTGCGGATGA
>JAVKMA010000006.1:0-1877 GCA_031538685.1 Burkholderiaceae bacterium
AAAATTCATATAAATCAAGCAGTTAGAATCGTTTTATTAAGAATGGTTAACTTATTTTCAATAAAAGTTAATGCAAAGCTAATTCTTTGCATCTAACTCAAAATCAATTTTTCGCTCATTCAATTTAACCGCGACCAGATTTACGCGCACCTCTCCGCCTAAACTCAAACGTTTGCCATTGGCTTTATTGATCCAGCATAAACGCGTCTCATCATATTGATAATGTGCGGCAATCAGGCTTTCAGCGCTAATCAAACCCTGAACATCCCAATCAAGTAGTTGAACAAAAGCGCCATATTGCACGACCGACGCGATTCTACCTAAAAGCTCTTGTCCAAGCTTTTGCTGCATAAAGAAACATTTCCAATACGAATGAACATCACGAACTGCTTCGTCAGCTCGACGCTCACGTTCAGAACATATACCGCCCAAGTAAGTCCAAATATTAATCCCATCACGCCCTACAACACCAATGCTCTCTAGCTCACTGGCATCCAAAAAAGGATGGTATTTTCTTTTTCCTAGCTTTGCTTTGATTGCACGATGTACCAATAAATCAGGATAACGTCGGATCGGACTCGTAAAATGTGTATAAGCCTCATACGCCAAACCAAAATGACCTTTATTTTTAGCGCTGTATACCGCCTGTTTCATCGTACGTAATACCAGCCCTGAAAGCGTTGCTCCCAAAGGATGAGCCGCAATTTTTTTAGTGAGCGTGGCTAAATCTTGCGCGATCGTGTCGGCGCTTATCGTCACACTACCAATTCCATATAGTTTTAATTGCGCCAGTAATTGCTTAACTTTGACTGGATCGGGCGCTTCATGCACTCGAAATAAACTTGGCACCGCCGCTAAATACTCTGCGGCACAAACATTTGCTGCCAACATGCATTCTTCAATCAAGCGATGTGCATCGTTTCGTTGTTTCGTGTGTAAATTGATCACTTGACGAAACTGATTGAACTCGAATACGGTTTCGCCCACTTCAAAATTTAAAGCCCCCCGCTTTTCTCGGCACGACAGCAAAATATCACTCAACTGTTTCAGTGTGCGTAAATAGGCAATGAGCTCGACATCCACAAACCCACTTAAATCATTTTGCAATACCCGCGCCACTTGATCATAGGTCAAACGTGCGCGAGAATGAATGAGTGCGGAATAAAATTCATATCGTTGTGTGACGCCGTAACTATCAATATCAATTTCGCAAACTAAAACATTGCGATCTTGATTAGGCATCAAGGAACAGATACCGTTAGACAGACTTTCTGGCAACATTGGTATCACTTGTTGCGGAAAATATACAGATGTCGCGCGTAACCGCGCCTCAATATCTAAAGCATCACCATCTCGGACATATTCAGAAACGTCGGCAATTGCTACGTACAAACGGTACCCGCCGCGCTTGCCAATTTTGATTGGTGTGCAATACACCGCATCATCAAAATCTCGCGCATCCGCACCATCAATCGTCACAAAGGGCAAAGCGCGTAAATCAATTCGCGAAAGCTCTGACTCTGGATATGTTTTTGTAGTGCTCGGTTTTTTAGATACTTTAGATACTTTTGCTACAGATAAAGCCGCATCAATCTTTTGTGACACTTTATTGCCCAGTGCAATAACTTCTTTGGGGAAAACGCTCGGCACTGCGTAACGTCTCACCGCAATTTCAATTTCAATACCGGGTGTCGTCGGCTCGCCCAACAGTTCGCTAATCATCAATTCAATTGCGTCAAAACGATCTGGATAGGTGACTATTTTCCCCACCACTACCATCCCCGAACGAAGCACTGACTTGATTTTAGGGTCGATCTTTTGAATCGTGACATTTTGTTGCAAGCGTCGATCTAAAGAATGAAATACCCACCCTTCAT
>JAVKMA010000081.1:0-5147 GCA_031538685.1 Burkholderiaceae bacterium
CAGTGATTAAAAAAGAGCGGGAGACGCTTAACAAAAATAGTGGCGTTAAAGACGAATTAACGGCTGATGACTTGAATCCTAAAGACAATAAAAAAGTTAAAGCGATTCCTTTACCGCAACTCAACGCGCTGGGGATTCGTGATCATTGGCGTGCTGTGTCTTATCAGGATATTAACGGCTGGGAAACTGATGACCATAAACAGGTGTGGGAAGCTTTTAACCGTTCGTGCCGGTCCCTGCGTTTTCGCGTCGAATGGAATAATGTTTGTGACGCGGCGGCACAGGTTAGCGGTAATGACAGCAATGCGGTAAAACGTTATTTTGAAATTTATTTTCAACCGTATGCGGTGACGAATAAAGACGGTTCATTGGAGGGTTTGATTACGGGCTATTACGAACCGGTGTTGCACGGTTCGCGCACAAAACGAGCGCCGTATGTTTACCCTGTGTATCGAACACCCAATGATTTATTGACGATTGATTTAAAAGAGATCGCTCCCGAAACCGCTAACTTGCGTTTGCGCGGACGTTTATTGGGTCAGCGCGTGGTGCCCTATTTCAATCGTGCCGAAATTACCAGTCGTGATTTACTGGCGGATTTTGAATTGGTATGGTTAAATGATCCGGTCGATGCATTTTTTATGGAAGTGCAAGGTTCGGGGCGGGTTTATTTAGTCGATGAAAAGAAGACGATTCGAATTGGTTACGCTAACCAAAATGGACAGGCTTATCGTTCGATTGGTCGTTATTTAGTGGATAAAGGCGAGTTAAATTTGACGCAAGCAAGTGCACAAAGTATTCGTGCCTGGGCTAAGACCCATCCAGAGCGTTTGTCAGAGTTGCTCAATAGCAATCCGAGCATGGTGTTTTTTGAAGAAAAAGCGATTACCGATGATCGTCTCGGCCCCGTCGGTGCGTCGGGTGTCAATTTAACCGCAGCCCGTTCTATCGCCGTTGACCCACTTTCGGTGCCTTTAGATGTGCCAGTTTTTTTATCGACGACGTATCCGAGTAAAACCGCGCCATTGCGTCAGTTGATGATTGCACAAGATACCGGCGGCGCGATTCGCGGCAACGTTCGTGCAGATTTTTTCTGGGGAACGGGCGATGACGCCGGCAACCTCGCAGGAAAAATGAAACAGCAAGGCCTGATGTGGGTGCTAATGCCGCGCGCCGCGCCTAAAGAATTTGAACCCATTATTTTGGTAAAGTGATTAAGTGACTAAGCGACTAAGCGGCGAAGTGATTTTTTGATGGACGCGAACTTTTGACTTATCCAAGAAAGACATCCCGTTGTGTTTTGCTCCAACAGAACTGAATTAGAGCTGGATTCGAGGCATTTAAGATTGAATTTTAATTAGTAATTCCCATTGCAACAGGCGGAGCAGGCCTTTTTTGCTTGCCAGTGGCGAGGGATTTATCATCGCTTCACTCCCCCATATAACTTTTCTGGCTCGAGGATCATGCGCACATTACTCATATTATTAGCTTTCTCCTGGCCCCTTTTTTATGGTTGCGGTGGCCTGGAACCAACGACACCAAAAACACCAGCTGCACCAAAGACTGCGGAGAGTTTTTTTCGGGCATCCAATACACCCGTCCCAAAGTTGGCTTTGACGAGCGGATTCCCCTTTGCTTTTTACTCAATAAATGCCAATTGCGAGAGCTTTTTAGCCTCGTTTATCACAAGCAATGGTGGGATTGGCTCAGGTTCTTTGTACGGGCCCAATTACGGAGCACAGGGCCTAGGCAACGGATGCAGCAGTCAAGCCATCCAAGCTGGCATGAAGTTGATATGGCAAATTTCAGCTAAAGGTGCAAATGGTTCAACTCCGGTGAGTTATGTTGCATCATCACTCAATCTCCCGCTATCGCAGGCAGATGTTGAGAGCCAAGTGATGACCAAAGTCAATGCGGTGTTGAATGATGCAAACCTTAGTAAAGCCGTCAGTTATTGGTATGTGTATTCAGAAGAGTTACGCTATTGGAATAAGGGCAGCATCACATCACCCGAGGGTGACATGGCATATTTGACAACAGTGCGAGATGCCATTCGCGCCGCCGAAGCTGTCGCAAAGGTGGCAAATCGCCCGATTCTTTCCTACCAACCTAATAACAGAACGGCGAGTGATTTAAAAAACTACATTGCTTACTACGATGCCATTGTTCGTGGGTCATACACTAGTGGCATATATAACGATTCAAAACGAATCTCAAACGTGATGGCCGGCGCAAATGCTGTGTATGGTGGATCAAATATGGCGCAAGCTTATTTGCCAGTTGTTGGACTTAATATGGATATTGATCCAGTTGAGCCTGCTCCTAGCGATGCGCAACTGCGCGCCGTGATTCGTAACAATATCTATCTTGCCATTGCGCGTGGTGCAAAGGGTATCTTCATTTGGTCTTATGCGCTGCGCCCAGGGTTTAGCGCCAATTGGCGTGACAAAATTGCGGCGGATTATTTGTCAATCTCCACAGAAATGAATGCCACCGAACCTCTGTTGGGGCAAGCCTTTGCCTATGGCGAGATGGCGCGTAGCGATGCCGTTGTATCGACCACAACAAACGGTAGTGCCAGTGATTGGGTGCTACAAGATTTTTATTACAAAAACACACATTATTTGCTTGCTGTTAGCGCCAGTGATACCAACACCATTCATGCTAATTTATCGGGCTGGCCCAGTGGCAGTCAAATAACGGAGCTATTAACCCAGCCTAGCAGTAACGCGTCAAAGGTCGATCAGATAAGTTTTGATTTAGCGCCCCAGCAAGTGCGTATTTGGCAGCTGAGCACTGCACAGGTCTAAAAACGGAGAGATTCGCACAGAATGAGGTATTGTTTTTCACGTGGGTATACATTGATAACCCGGTTAAATAGACAATGCATCCACGACAAATTGCTTGTGCATCAGCTTGCTCAAATAAATCACGCGAATATCTTCACGTAGTAGAATGAAAAACCCCGTTAAGTGTATTTAAGCTGACAGTAATTTCGAAGCCAGTCATTGGTTGTTTATTTATGGGTTTACGTGCGTTTACAACGCAAACCTCTTTTACTTTTTGGAGAACCTCTATGTCACAAAACTTAGCCCTACAACAACGTAAAGAAAAAGCCACACCACGCGGTGTGGGTGTCTTAAATCAATTTTTTATTGAGCGCGCACAAGACGCCGAATTGTGGGATGTGGAAGGGCGTCGATTTATTGATTTTTGTGGTGGCATCGCGGTGGTAAACGTCGGGCATCGTCACCCTAAAGTAGTGGCGGCGATTAAAGCGCAGGCCGACAAATTTATTCACTCGTGTTATCAAGTAGTACCTTACGAAAGTTATATTTCTTTGGCGGAAAAAATCAATGCAATGACGCCGGGCACTCATGCGAAAAAAACCGCATTTTTTACCACGGGTGCTGAAGCGGTTGAGAATGCGATCAAGATCGCGCGTTATGCCACTAAACGTTCTGGCGTGATCGCATTTTCAGCGGCCTTCCATGGACGCAGCTTGTTCGCGCTGTCGTTAACGGGTAAGGTGCAGCCCTATAAAGCCGGCTTTGGTGCGATGGCCAGCGAGGTGTATCACATTCCCTATCCTTGTCATTGCAGCAGCTTGGCAGATACTCAAAAAGCGCTGAGCAATTTATTCAAGTCAGACATTGAACCATCACGAGTCGCGGCGATTATTTTTGAACCCGTTCAAGGCGAGGGTGGGTTTAATCCCATTCAAGCACAAGCGGTGACGTGGTTGCGCCAAGTCTGTGATGAACACGGCATCATGTTGATTGCTGACGAAGTACAAACAGGTTTTGGACGCACGGGAAAAATGTTCGCAATGGAGCATTTTCCATCGGTGATTCCTGATTTGATGGTCGTGGCGAAATCTTTAGCCGGCGGAACAACTTTGTCTGCGGTGTGTGGGCGTGCAGAGGTGATGGACGCACCTTTGCCAGGCGGATTGGGTGGCACATATGCAGGAAACCCTCTAGCGGTAGCAGCTGCACATGCAGTGATTGAAGTGATGGCAGAAGAAAAATTGGTCGAGCGTGGCGCAAAATTGGGTGCAATTTTGGTAGATCGTTTGAATGCATTGAAATCAAAAGTCGCCGCAATTTCTGATGTGCGTGGTTTGGGCGCAATGATTGCAGTTGAGTTTAGCGACCCCAAAACTGGGGCGCCGCTGACAGATATGACGAAAAAAGTGCAAAGCCTCGCATTAGCCAAAGGCTTGATTTTATTGACCTGCGGCACCGAAGGTAACGCGATTCGTTTTCTCTTTCCATTAAGCATTTCGGACGCAGTGTTCAATGAAGGTTTGGCGATTACTGAAGCGGCGATTTTGGGCGCGATGTAATTATTAAGCATGTTCTGAAATACTTTTTGAACAGTCGCTATTCCATGAAAAATGGCGCTGCAGAGTTTTTGATAAAAACTTTGTTGGCGCCATTTTGGTTTCAACTACGTTAAGGATTTTTATGCACAATTTAAGTGATGCTTCATTATTAAAAACCAGCGCATTGATCAATGGTCAATGGGTTGCTGGAAAAAATACTTTTGCTGTTTCCAATCCCGCGACGGGTGCGCATTTGGCTGATGTGGCCAATTTAAGCGCAATCGATGCGCAAAATGCCATTGATGTCGCCGCTGCGGCGCTGATTGAATGGCGTGCCAAGACGGCTAAAGAGCGTCACAAAATTTTGTTGAGCTGGTTCAGTTTGTTAATGCAACATCAAGAAGACTTGGCGCGTTTGATGACGATGGAACAGGGTAAACCTTTAACTGAGGCGCGCGGTGAAGTCGCCTATGGTGCCAGTTTTATTGAATGGTTTGCTGAAGAAGGTAAACGCTTGAATGGCGAAGTGTTACAAACCTTTGATGCCAATCGTCGTGTGATGGTTTTGCGTCAACCGGTCGGTGTGTGCGCGGCGATTACACCATGGAATTTTCCGCTCGCAATGATCACACGAAAAGTCGCGCCAGCACTGGCGGCAGGTTGTACGGTGGTGATTAAACCGGCTGAGCAAACGCCATTGTCAGCTTTGGCCGTGGCGGAGCTTGCCCTGCGTGCGGGTATGCCTGCGGGAGTGTTGAACGTCGTGACAGCTGATTCAGATAACAGTATCGCGGTGGGTAAAGTCTTGTGCGCCAGCCCA
>JAVKMA010000082.1:0-8505 GCA_031538685.1 Burkholderiaceae bacterium
GGGATAACTTAAAGTTTGCATGCGGCCATTTCGCGTACCCACCACCTCGAGCCGTACCCGTCCTTTAAAACTGCTGTTATTTTTATTGGAGTTGTGAAAGAGCAGAACTTGGTAACTCAATTTGCTGTTACTAAATTCACCCGACATCCGACGAATCAAAGTTTTATTATTTGAATCTACGGGCAAGAGTGTTTGCAAATGAGTTAAATCTTCTTTGAGGCGCGCATTTTCTGCTTCCACATTTTTCAGTTGTGTTTTAAAACTTAATTGAGTCGAACGTTCGATCGAAAGTTCATTTTCATTCGATTGATTTTGACTGCGCAAAGCCTCATATTTCGTGCTCAAGTCTTTATTAGTCTCGCGCAAGTGGATCAATTCATTACGCCATGAAATCGGTGTTGCACCGCTAAAGCCGGTACTCCAATCGTAAATCAAGGCGCCCAAAGTCAATAAAACAATCGTGAAAAAACCATAAATTGCCATCCGGAGCGGCCACGACAACCGGCTGGTCACCCGCATTGAGGGCGCACTCACGGATAAACGTCGTAGCAGTAATCGAAATTTCATTCGTAATCAAAATCAGTTAATACCGCCATCAGTGAATCCCCTTATCAAAGGGCTAAACACACAATGGAGAAAGCCGCTAATTCTAATGCAAGCGTAAAGCCACCGGAAACAATGGACTAAGGCACGACAGAATGCGGTCTTATCCAAAGATCAAGGTGATTTAGGCCTTTTGTAGCGGCATTTTTGACCATCATTATTGACACTTATTTTTACACTTATTATTTACACTTATTATTTACACTTTAGGTCGGCGTAAATGCCAATCGCTTGTTTTTTGATAGGCTTGACCCACCGCCAATAATTGCGTCTCGCTTAAATAATTTCCAATTAATTGCATTCCGATGGGTAAATTTGCTTGATCAAAACCGCAAGGTAGGGACAAGGCTGGCAGGCCCGCCAAATTGACGGGTAAAGTAAAAATATCCGCCAAATAATCACTGGTTGGATCGGCGTCATGTGCGCCTATTTTCCACGCGCTCGTCGGGCACACTGGCGATACGATCACATCACATTGCACAAACGCGGCGCGATAACTTTGCGCGATCAAACGACGCACTTTTTGTGCTTGTACGTAATACGCGTCGTAATAACCATGGGATAAGACATAGGTCCCCAACAAAATACGACGTTGCACTTCCGCGCCAAATCCTTCACTTCGCGAATTGCGGTACAAGTCATTCAAGGACTCATAAATTTGCGCGCGATGCCCGTACCGCACGCCGTCAAAACGCGACAAATTAGAGCTCGCTTCGGCCGCTGCCACAATGTAATACGCAGCTACGGCCAAATCGGTATGTGGCAACTCGATATCAACACAAATGGCACCTTGTTTGACTAAATCGGCAATCGCTTGTTCGATCGCGACATTGACTTCGGCTTGAACTCCTGCGCCAAAGCAAGCGCGCGGTATCCCAATGCGTAGACCTTTAATCGAAGCATTGGGATTAACCAAACCGTCATCCGTTTTGACCAACAAAGACGTCGAATCACGACTGTCATGTCCCATCATCGCGCCCAACACATAGGCGCAATCTTCTGCACTGCGGCCAAAAATTCCACCTTGATCCAGTGAACTGGCAAAGGCAATCATGCCGTAACGCGACACGCGACCGTAGGTCGGCTTGATGCCCGTAATTCCGCATAACGACGCAGGCTGTCGGATTGAGCCGCCCGTATCGGTTCCCGTACTGACCGGCGCTAAATCGGCTGCCACGGCACAGGCACTGCCGCCAGACGATCCTCCTGGAATACGCGATCGATCCCAAGGGTTGTGTACAGCGCCAAAATATGAATGCTCATTAGCCGAACCCATCGCGAACTCATCACAATTGGTTTTACCCAAACACACCATTCCTGCTTGGTACAAGACTTCGACTACATGTGCATCAAACGGACTAACGTAATCAGCCAACATTTTGGAACCGGCAGTCGTGCGCCATCCCGTTGTGACAAAAATATCTTTGTGCGCGATGGGGATGCCCAGCAAAGGTGACACCTTAGTCTCTGTTGCGCGGCGCTCATCCGCCACCCGCGCCTGTGCCAAACTTCGTTCAGCTTGAATATCAATAAAAGCGTTAAGCGTCGATTGCGCTGTGGTAATTTTTTGTAAATAGTCACGTGTCAATTCAACGCTGGAAATTTTTTTATCGGCCAGTGCAGACGACAACTCGCGAACTGAAGAAAAAGTAGGCATAACAATACTAAAAAGAAAAAAATCTCAAACCTAGAGATGTTTGAATCACTTTGATTTTTTTGAAAAGAACATCCGTTTTGTCGTGCGCCAAATCATTGTTTCTCTTGGATTGAAACACGACAAAATACCGAGTGCTTTTATTCAACGACGCGTGGTACCAAATACAGTCCTCGCTCTTGCGCAGGTGCATTAAGTTGTGCTGCATCTTGTGTAGTCACCGTAATGGCCTCATCTGCGCGCCAAGGAGCCATGGCCAAATCCATCATTTCCAGAGGATGCGCCAATGGCATCACAGCAGAGGTATCCACCGTCGCTAACTGTGCCATCAAATTCATGATTTGATCCAACTCTGCACGCGCACGATCTGGGTTATTTAAGTTGAGCCGAGCCAAATGCGCGACGTGTTGAACGTTTTCAAGTGTTAAAGACATAAGCGAACAAAGAAGCGAACAAAGCAGGGGGCAAAAAAGTGAACAAAGTGTGACTAAAAATTCTACGGGGGATCTTGCAACGAAATACGGTAGGACGAACGTCAGAGCAAACCTCAGAACTAAAACGCGATCATAGTTGATTCGTGCATCCTCTCTCTCGCATTGATTTTATGCAACTGAGGTGCGCTATGATTTTCGCCCTATTTGTGTAAACATCGCTTTTATCAACATAATGATTGATCATCTTGACCATTTAGTCTTAACCACGCGTAACAAAGCACGTTGCATACAGTTTTACACCGCAATATTGGGCATGCGTTTAGAACAGTTTGGCGCGGGACGTAGCGCGTTTGTATTTGGTGCCCAAAAAATCAATCTGCACGAATTTGGTAAAGAATTTGAGCCCAAGGCACAACATCCCACACCAGGATCTTTAGATTTATGTTTCATCAGCACTTGGCCACTTGAGCAAGTGATCGCACGCCTTCAACAATTCGATATTGCAATTGAAGAAGGCCCCATCAAGCGCACTGGCGCCACAGGCGCAATTTTATCGGTGTATGTACGTGACCCTGACCACAATTTAATTGAAATTTCAAATTCCATCGCATAAGCATCACAACATCACAGGATTCCAACCTAAAATCAAAACACTTTATTTTGAAATTAACTATGTTGCCAAAAATTGTTTTTTTAGATCGAGATACACTTGATGCAAAAGTACGGTGCCCCAGCTTTGCTCACGATTGGCTCGAGTATGGCGCGACAACGCCTGATCAAGTGGTCGATCGTTTGCGCGACGCCACTATTGTTATTACGAATAAAGTCCCTATCACGGCCCAGATGTTGACGCAATTACCAAGCCTAAAAATGATCGCGCTGGCGGCCACGGGATACAACATCATTGACATCGTGGCGTGTCACGAACGGAGCGTAGTCGTCTCGAATATTCGTCACTACGCCAACGCGTCTTTGCCCGAACATGTCTTTGCGTTAATTCTGGCGCTACGTCGTCAAATACTGTCCTATCACCGCGATGTAAAAGCGGGAAAATGGCAACAGGCAAAACATTTTTGCTTTCTTCATTACCCGATTCTTGATTTAGCCAATAGTCAGTTGGGCATTATTGGCTACGGTACTTTGGGTCAAAGCATTGCAAAAATCGGCCGTGGCTTTGGCATGCACATCAAGGCCGCCGTCTCACTATCGGACAAAGTCAGCGCAGAAAACCCATCCACAGATGATATTGAACGCATTTCTTTAGACGAATTGCTGCGCACTTCTGATGTGATTACGCTCAATGTTCCGATGAGTGCACAAACGCGCAACTTGATTGATGCGCCACAATTGGCGTTGATGAAGCCGACTGCCTTATTGATTAACACCGCGCGTGGGGGCTTGGTCAACGAAGCCGCACTGGCGCAAGCCTTGCGTGAAGGACAAATCGGCGGAGCCGGATTTGATGTCTTGACGCTTGAGCCCCCCAGCGACGGTAATCCTTTATTGGCGACCGATTTACCCAACTTTATTTTGACGCCACACATTGCTTGGGCCAGTCAAGGTGCCATGCAAACTTTGGCTGATCAACTGTTCGACAACATCGAAGCCTTTGTCAACGGACAGGCGCGCAACACTATTTAAGGGCACTTCTATCAATTCATTTTTGCGGCGAATTGCTTTGTTGCGTAGTACGCGAAATCCTCACGTACTGTATGTACTTATGTACGATCCGGTTTCTGTGTGCTGTGCGCCTCGCACTTCATCCGCACATTCTGTATTTATAGAAGTGCCCTTGAAGCATTACTTGGACGCCAACATTTCACGCATTCGCGCGAGATGTTCTTGCGGCGACAATTTAGCGACGGGTAAGGATTCAATTTTTTCCAAACCAATGTCAGCGATAAAACGCGAAATTTCGCAGGCTTCGTTTTGTCGCGCCCGCTTGCGGCGACGGCACCAACTGATAAATAAATTATTGCGGGCACGCGTAATTCCCACATACATCAGGCGCCGCTCTTCCTCCAAGCGCGCTTGCAAGACTTGGACGTCTTCTTCCTCGTCTCTATTTCGATATGGCAACAAACCCTCTTCAACACCAATTAAAAAAACATAGCGATATTCCAAACCTTTAGCCGCATGCAAAGTCGCGAGTTGAACCATATTAGGATCAGCGTCGCGTTCTTCCAACATTGACACCAGCATCACGATTTGCGTCAACTGAATCAAATTTTTTTCATCGCGTTCGCCCTTCTTACCCAACCAATCACAAAAATCTAAAACGTTTTGCCATTTATTGCGCGCCACGACTTCGTCAAAATGGCTATACAGATAAGGTTCGTAATCAATTTCTTTACGCAATTCATCCAACAGTTGTGCGACCGGTTCTTTCTCCGCGCGAAAGCTCAACTGATTGATAAATTCACAAAACACGCGCATCGGTTCAATTTGACGCGCGCTTAAATAGGCGGTCAAGCCTGATTTAAATACGGCCTCAAACAAACTGCACTGCCACTGCCGTGCAAAATCACCCAAAACTTCTAAAGTAGTTTGGCCGACACCGCGACGTGGCGTCGTAATCGCGCGGATAAACGCCAGATCATCGTTATCGTTGACCATCAAACGCAAATAACTGACCAGATCGCGAATCTCGGCGCGATCAAAAAAACTTTGTCCACCTGACAATTTGTAGGGAATTCGTTCGTTGCGCAAGGCTTCTTCAAATATGCGCGCCTGATGATTACTACGATACAAAATCGCGTAATCGGAGAACTCGGTACGATGTTCAAATTTATGACGCGACAAGTGCGCCACCACTTGTTCGGCTTCAGCGTTATCGTCATCCATCGCGGTCACTTCAATTGCTTCGCCCATCCCTAAGTTAGACCACAATTTCTTATCAAACAATTTGGGATTGTGACCAATCAAAGTATTGGCCGCTTGCAAAATCGTATTGGTCGATCGGTAATTTTGTTCCAAGGGGATGACTTTTAAATCCGTAAAATCATCACGAATTTTGTCGAGGTTGTCTAAGGTTGCCCCGCGCCAAGCATAAATTGCTTGATCATCGTCTCCCACAGCCGAGAACATCGCTTTTTTACCCAAACCCGTGGTCAACAATTTAATTAACTCGTACTGCGCGACGTTAGTGTCTTGATATTCATCAATCAGTAAATAGCGCAAACGACTTTGCCACTTATCGCGCACCGCCTGATCGGTTCGAAATAAATGAACCGGCAAGATCAACAAATCATCAAAATCAACTGCTTGATAGGCTTTTAAAGTCGCAACATACAAAGGATATAAACGCGCTGCATCAACTTCTAATTCGTTACTGGGCGACACCGAGTCAGGCGCGATCAAATTATTTTTCCATAAAGAAATACACGACTGCACCCCTTTGATCAAACCCTTATCAGTACTGCTCAACATGTCTTGCAAAATCGTCAAACAATCGCCCGCATCCATTATCGAGAAGCGCGCCTTGAATCCTAAGTGCATGGCTTCCTCGCGCAAAATTTGCACTCCCAGAGAATGAAACGTGCAGGCCGTTAATTGTTTGATCGAAGCGTTTTCAATTCCCAGACTGACCAAGCGGTTTTGCATCTCTTGCGCGGCTTTGTTGGTAAAGGTCAGTGCCGCAATGTTTTTGGCGAGATAGCGACCGCTGTTAATCAGATAAGCAATTTTGTGCGTGATGACGCGCGTTTTACCCGATCCCGCACCCGCTAATACCAGGCAAGGGCCATCGAGATATTCAACCGCCTCTTGCTGCGGTGCGTTTAGACCGAGCACTTCGCTCATCGTGTGGGATTGAAGGGGTGAATAAAAAATCGGCAATTTGACGGCTGTCAAAAAAAACCGTCAAAAAAATGGTAGAAAAACTATTTGATAAAAATGAATCCAGCAAGACCTTGTATCAATTCTCAGCTTTTTCAAGTCTGTTTCGCCAAGAAAAATCGAGGATCAATCACCGTACATTTTGCGTTTAATTTCGCGGCGTTGTTGCGCTTCTAAAGTGAGGGTCGCGGTGGGACGCGCGATTAAACGCGGCACGCCAATCGGTTCACCCGATTCTTCACACCAACCGTACTCTCCTGACACAATGCGCGCCAAAGATTGTTTCACTTTTTTGAGCAGTTTTAATTCGCGTTCGCGGGTTCGCAACTCCAAAGCGTGTTCTTCTTCAATCGTCGCACGATCCGCGGGATCAGGAACAATCGCGTTTTCACGTAAATGATCGCTGGAAGCATCCGCGTTTTCCATCAAACCATGCTCAATTTCCAATAACTTGTTTTTGAAAAAAGCCAGCTGCATCTCGTTCATATAATCACCGTCCTTCATACGCAACATTTGCGCTTCGGTCGGCAAGGCGCTATCTACCGCAGATTTAGTCGTCTTTACCATGCTTTACTCCTCTCTACACCTATAAAAACAAACGGAGGCAAACCCTTGCCTCCGAACCATTGCCTCCGAACCATTGCCTTCGAAAAGGGGCGCGAGTCTAACCGAATGATTCGCCCAACGCCACAAATTAATTTACCGATGACTGTAAATTCGTTTGTTGCTTAAAAAAGGTGTTTGAACGCCGAACGTCCTGGGTAAGAACCCACATCGCCCAAATCCTCTTCAATGCGTAACAATTGATTGTATTTAGCGACCCGATCTGAACGCGACAATGAACCGGTTTTGATCTGCAAGGCATTAGTCGCCACTGCAATATCGGCGATTGTGGTGTCCTCAGTTTCGCCAGAACGATGCGAAATCACCGCGGTGTAACCCGCACGTTTGGCCATTTCAATCGCGGCAAAAGTTTCGGTCAAAGTGCCGATTTGATTCACTTTAATCAGAATCGAGTTAGCCACACCTCGACGAATACCTTCTCGCAAAATTTTAGTGTTGGTGACAAATAAATCATCACCCACCAATTGGACTTTTTTGCCCAACAATTCGGTCAAATACTCCCAACCAGCCCAATCGTTTTCGGCCATGCCATCTTCAATCGAAATAATCGGATATTTATCACACCATGTCGCCAGTAAATGCGCGAAATCTTTGGATTCGAGTTCTACGTTTTCGCCTTTTAATTGATAACGATCCATTTTGTAAAACTCGCTTGCCGCACAATCTAAGCCCAAGGCGATGTCTTTACCTGCGGTATAACCAGCCAGGTCAATCGCTTGCATAATCAATTGAATCGCGTGTTCATGCGAGACCACATTAGGCGCAAAGCCACCCTCGTCCCCAACCGAGGTGATCATGCCTTCTTTGTGTAATACTTTTTTCAAAGCATGAAAAGTCTCAGCACCATAGCGTAAAGCTTCACTAAAATTTTCTGCGCCAATCGGAATGATCATCAACTCTTGCAAGTCCAAGTTATTGCTGGCATGTGCGCCACCATTGATCACATTCATCATCGGAACTGGCATTTGCATAGCGCACGATCCACCAAAATAACGATACAGCGGCAAACCGGATTCTTCTGCGGCTGCACGTGCCACAGCCATCGACACAGCTAAAGTCGCATTCGCACCTAAACGTGATTTATTTTCCGTCCCGTCTAAATCGATCAAAGTGTGATCTAAAAACGCCTGCTCATTGGCTTCTAAACCCATAATCGATTCAGAAATTTCATTATTCACATGTGCACAAGCTTTTAATACACCTTTACCCAAATAACGCTTAGGATCGCCATCGCGCAACTCAACTGCTTCGCGCGAACCCGTCGAGGCACCGGAGGGAACTGCAGCACGGCCCATCACACCAGACTCCAACAATACGTCGCATTCCAAAGTCGGATTACCGCGTGAATCTAAA
>JAVKMA010000083.1:0-2315 GCA_031538685.1 Burkholderiaceae bacterium
ACGATATCGTTTTAATTTAATGCACATGAATAACTTTATTCCCGTATTCGCCCCAACTAAATCTTGCACCATTAACGTACCCTATCACGTACCTGCGGAGTTATCGTCGCAGCAAATCGCGTTTTATCGTGACGAAATCAAAGCACTTTTGAAAGATCGAAACGCAGTATTGATATCGCACTACTACGTCGATGCCGAAATTCAAAATTTAACCGATGAAACCGGCGGTACGGTTTCTGACTCACTGGAAATGGCACGTTTTGGATTTGCGCATTCCGCCCAAACTCTCGTCGTTTCTGGCGTGCGATTCATGGGTGAGACCGCAAAAATTTTAAGCCCTCACAAAACCGTCTTGATGCCCAATTTAGAGGCAACTTGTTCACTTGACGAAGCATGTCCGGTCGATGATTTCCGTGCGTTTTGCGCACAATATCCTGATCATGAAGTGGTTGTCTACGCGAATACCAGTGCGCAAGTTAAGGCGATGGCAGACTGGGTTGTGACGTCAAGCATCGCGGTCGATTTAATTAAACATTTAGATCATCAAGGCAAAAAAATTATTTGGGCACCTGATCAACATTTGGGGCGTTATTTACAAACCGTGACCGACGCTGAAATGGTTTTGTGGCAAGGCGTTTGCGTGGTTCATGACGAATTTAAAGCGCGCGAACTCGCCATCGTTAAAAATATGTATCCTGCGGCCAAAATTTTGGTTCACCCCGAATCACCCGCAGCCGTCATTGCCTTGGCCGATTTTGTTGGCTCGACCTCCCAATTAATTGCCTATGCACGTCAGTGCGATGCGCAGCAATTTTTTGTCGCAACGGACAATCGCATCATGCACAAAATGCGTCAAGCCGCTCCAAATAAATTGTTTGAAGAAGCACCTACCGCAGGCCAAAGTGCCACCTGTAAAAGTTGCGCGCATTGTCCGTGGATGGCAATGAACGATTTAAAGTCTTTGTATGAGGTCTTGCTCAAGACTCATCAGTCCATAGAAGTCGATGAAAACATTCGCATACAAGCAGAAAAATCTTTGCAAAAAATGTTGAATTTTTCAGAACAACTCAAAAAATCAACAACAATTCACGTTCCCCATTTAGGCGTCGTTTAATTATCATGAATATCACTCATTTACTGTCTGACTTTCAAGCCATCCAAACGACTATTGTTGCCGGCCTCAGTGAACTCGAACACACGCACGATAAAAACCATTCATTTTTACGCGATCAATGGCAGCGCCCCGATCAACAGGGTATCGGAATTTCATACGTGATTGAAAACGGCACGGTGTTTGAGCGCGGTGGGGTTATGTTTTCACATGTCCAAGGTCCGTCACTTCCCCCCTCAGCAACGGCGACACGACCGCAGCTAGCGGGAGCATCGTTTCAAGCCTGCGGCGTTTCACTGGTACTGCACCCGCGCAATCCACATATTCCAACCGTGCATTTAAATGTGCGCTCGTTTATCGCAATACCCAAAGACAGCCCACCTGTGTCCTGGTTTGGTGGCGGAATGGATTTAACGCCTTACTACGCCAAACTTGAAGATGCACAACATTTTCATCGCGTCTGTCGCGATACTTTGAATCCTTTTGGGACGGATTTGTATCCCCGTTTCAAAAAAAATTGTGACGATTATTTTTATCTCAAACACCGACAAGAACAGCGCGGGATCGGTGGCATATTTTTTGATGACTTTAATGAGTTTTCAGAGGATCAATCGCTTGCCATGACCTTGGCGGTAGGACAAAATTTTTTAAATGCTTACACACCTATTGTCAAACGCCATTGGAATACGCCCTATACGCAGGCTCAACGGGATTTTCAAGCCTATCGACGCGGGCGTTATGTCGAGTTTAATTTGATTTACGACCGTGGCACTCTGTTTGGCCTGCAATCGAACGGCCGCGCTGAAGCCATTTTGGTATCGATGCCACCGACCGCGCAATGGCTTTATAACTTTCAAGCACCCGCGGGTTCAGCCGAGGCGCAATTGACTGATTTTTTAAAACCACGCGAGTGGTTACAGTAATCCCTAACCAATCATCAATTGATGAAAAGAAAGCTCCCTTTAATTTTGTTTGGCGGCAGCTTTGATCCGCCGCATTGGGGGCATATCAAAATTGTTCAATTTATTGCCTCAAAATTTAAAGACGCAGAAATTCGTCTCATTCCAACAGGTTATTCGTGGCAAAAAAATGGTCATCACGCGACGGCTCAGCAACGGCTAGAGATGTTAGATCTGTGCCTGCCGGAACTACCACATCAATGCGTGATTGACCCGCGCGAAATTATCCGCACACAAAATAATCA
>JAVKMA010000084.1:0-2475 GCA_031538685.1 Burkholderiaceae bacterium
TCGCGCACGACACCATCTTTATCCGGTGAGATATTGATCGTTCCCATGCGATTGCTTTGTAAGGCCGAGACAAAGTTCGGCAAAACCAGGGCGAGGGTCGCATCAGGATTACCGCTTTTACTGGAAAGTTCGCGAATGCTCGCAATCATCGAAGGTTTGACTTGACTTAATTTGTCATCAGACGCGGATAAGCGCAAGAAAGAAAAATAGGTATTGTTTGACGCGGCAATCGTTCGATCAAAATAGGCATCGCTGTCGGGATTTTGTACATCAGGGTCGCTAAAGAGCACATCAAACACAATTGCTTTGGGATTTTGTTGATTCACTTTTTCGATGAATTCAGCAAACACTTGGCGCGGCCATGGCCAACGACCGTATTCCTGCGCTAACGCGGCAATACTTTTTTCATCAATGTCTACAATAATGATGTCAGAGTCGGGTTTGGGAACGATGATGCGCTGCTTTACGACTAAATCAAAGGCTTTTTGGCGCATGTTTTCACCGACGTGAAAAACACTGGCATCAATCAAAATAAAAAAAGAAAAAAGCGCGCCCAAATACAAATAAAAATTATTTTGTAATCGAGTGCCCAGCCAGATTGCAATGCGATTGATGAGAAGTGCAAGACTCATGATGATAGTGAAAATAGTGTGAGTGAAGAAGGCGAGTAAAGAGGGCGAGTAAAGGGATTGAGTTCGATCAGTCTAATTCAAAGGATTGTCAATTAGCTCAAGATCTTTAGGCATCACAAAATTAAATTGTGCGACATTTAAGGACGGATTACTGCGCACTTTGTCCAGTTGGATCAAGCTTGCTTGCCCAAAACTGTCATATAACTCCATCACCGCAATCGTGTTGTTTTTCATACCAATGCCGACGCGAATAAACTGTCCTGACTTTTTGGGAGTCGCTTCGACCCAAGTCATACCATCGTTTTTATCGGCAACATTTTTGAGCGTAAAGTTTTGATTCAAACTGGATAAACCAACAAATAAAATTCCTGCGGGCGAGGCTTCAATCGCTTCGCCAAAACCCAATCCTGTAGTTAGAATTTGGCGCGTGACTTGTTTTAAGTCTTTATCAAACACATAAAAGTATTTACCGTCTGATTGCAATAATTGTTCGTAAGGTTTTTGATAATGCCAAATAAAACGTCCAGGCTTTAGAAACTGAAATTCACCGCTGCTTTTTTGTCCTAACTTCACGCCATTTTTGGCGTCTTTATTGGCGTCTTTAGTCACTCGATATTGGGTGAATTCGCCGGTGCTGCTGTGCAGGTTTTGCACAATGCCTTGCAATTGTGCAATGGCGTCTGGTGGCTGTGCGGCCTGTGCAGCTTGTGACACGGCACTGAAACTTAAAATTCCGCCGATGAGGGACTGGCATAAGCATCTAAATAAGTAACTAAGGAAATTTTTTTTCATGAAGATTGGTCTCAAGTTTCAAATCAAAACGACTTATGTCGTGGCGTGAAAAATACCGCCGGTCACGCGCTCAATCCCAGCCAAATCACGCCAACTTTGCACTTCTTGCGCCTGGTGTTGTTGCAATAACTGACGAACTTCCGGCGCTTGATCAAAGCCGTGTTCCAGCAAAATTCGAGTTGATAATTTTTTTGCCGAATGCGTTTGCGCGAAATCAATAATTTTTTTGATAGCGCCCAAACCGTCCGAGCTGCCATCGGTGAGTGCGTGAATGGGTTCAAAGCGGCAATCACCTTGACTTAAATGGCGGTCGTGCGCGGCAATATACGGTGGATTGCTGATCATCATCGCGAAGGGCGCATTATCGGGCTCCTCATTCATTAAAACCTCACCCCAATTGCTTTGTCGAAAATTAACCGTGACATCGTGCGTTTGCGCATTTGCGCGAGCACATTCCAGCGCGTCAGTATCGATGTCAATTGCCGTAATGGATAAATCAGATCGATGGCGCGCTACGGCTATTGCAACAGCGCCGCTGCCCGTACCCAATTCCAATAGACGCGAGTGGGGAGGGCTTAACTGAATCGCCAATTCAACCAGCAATTCAGTTTCGTGACGCGGAATTAACACGCGCGAATCAAGGGCAAAGGTCAAACCAAAAAACTCTCGGGTCTTTAATAAATAGGCGATCGGTTGCCCCAAATGTCGCGCCTTTACCCAGACTTCAAAAGACTGTTGCGCGGCAGGCGTCAAAGCATCGTCAACTTGTGTGACCAATTGCGCGCGTGAGCAAGGAATCGCTGCGCTTAACAACAAGCGTGCTTCGCGCAGATCGATCAGCGCAGCGGCCCATTCCAGTGCATCATGACGATTCATGAATCGGATTGTGAGAATGTCACCAATGTCATGAATGTCATGAATGTCGCCAATGTCGCCAATGTCGCCATAACGTGGTGATATTTAAGACCTGATTTAACGGGCATTGGGACGAAACAAAAACCAGGCGCACACACTGGTTAAAACAACGAACATGAATAAAGACCAGCTCACA
>JAVKMA010000085.1:0-1777 GCA_031538685.1 Burkholderiaceae bacterium
CCCAAAGCCAGCCGCCCTGCACCATCAAAATGCCGAACACCGCCACCAGCGCGTGAATCAAAATTTTAATGCGGTGCTGCCATTTTTCAGGCAACAAAACCACCAAAGACTCCAAGCCAATGTGTCCCGCATCGCGCACCCCCACAGCTAGGCCAAAGGCAGTCACAAAGAGCACGATCAGCATGGCCAAGGCTTCGGCCCAGGTCGGTGTGTCGTTAAAAATATAGCGCCCAATGACTTGCCACTGAACACACAAAATTACAGAGACCAGCCCTATGACGGCCAAGACCAAGCAGAGCTTGGAGATGACGGCGCAGAATTTGGTGAACATAAAAAAACTCCAACCCCTGACGCGATGTCAGGGGCACAAGAGAGGGTTAATTACTTGGTGTCTTGAATGGCTTTGATCGCACGCTTCATGTCAGGCGTGGTCATGAATTTGTCGTACACCGGACCCATGACAGACTGAAAGGATTTTTTATCCACTTCAACGATTTCTGCGCCTGCGGCCTTTACGTTGGCCAATGATTTGCCTTCCGCCTCGTCCCAAGCCTTGCGCTGAACGGCCACAGACTCTTTGGCCGCTTGGCGGATCATGACTTGCTCGTTGGCGGGCAGCTTGTCCCAGACCACTTTAGACATTACCAAAATCTCGGGCGCCATCGAGTGCTCAGTCTTGGAGTACACCTTCACGGCTTCCACGTGCTTGGCGGTATCGAACGAGGGAATATTGTTTTCGGCCGCATCAATCAGCCCCGTTTTAAGCGCGGTGTACACCTCGCCGTAAGGCATGGGCGTGGCGTTAGCGCCCATGGCGCTCACCAGCGCCACCCACAAATCGGACTGCTGAACGCGAATCTTCAAACCCTTGGCATCGGCCACGCTCTTGATGGCTTTCTTGGCGTAGATGGAGCGAGCGCCGCTGTCATAAAAAGCCAGTCCCACATAGCCTGACGACTCGCAGCTCTTCAGAATTTCTGCGCCAACAGGGCCATCCAGTGACTTTCGCATGTGGTCCACCGAGTGAAACAAGAAGGGCATGGTGGGCACCATAGTCATGGGGCAGACACCGTTCATGGGGGCCACGTTCACACGCACCAAATCCAGCGCGCCGATCTTGACCTGGTCAATGGTTTCCTTTTCAGTACCCAAAGCACCTTTGTTGAAGACCTTGATCTTGTGTTTGCCGCCAGACAACTTGTCGAGCACGGTGCTCATGTGCTTGACCGCCACCACGGTGGGGTAGTCGTCCGAGTTATGAATGTCGGCCGAGCGGAATTCGGTCGCGTGCGCAGAAAATGCCAAGGCAGCAGCAATAGCGATCAGAGTTTGGTTGAGTTTCATGTTCTTGTCTCCAGGTTTGAATTAGTTGAAATACACGTTAAACACTTGCAGAAAAACTGGGCTTGGACTTACCCCAGTTTCACGGACGGTTAAATGTTTCTGGGTCGAAACGCCATGAGTGTAGTCGCGCAGAATGACAGCTTGCGTTAAACCAAGCTCGATTTAGCCAAGCGCAATTTAGCCGCCACGTATTCGCGTTTGAGCCGTGCCACCAAGTCAGAAGCGCTCACCACTTCGCGGATAGCACCAACGCCTTGTCCGCAGCCCCAAATATCTTTCCAAGCTTTGGCGGAGTTTTCGCCGCCGCCAAAATTCATTTTGCTGGGGTCACTCTGGGGCAAATGATCAGGATCCATACCCGCCGCGATGATGCTGCCCTTGAGGTAATTTCCATGAATCCCCGTGTAGAAGTTGCTGTACACGATATCGTCGG
>JAVKMA010000086.1:0-2256 GCA_031538685.1 Burkholderiaceae bacterium
GCCACTGGGTTGTTGTTTTCGCTGGCCAGTGCCTGCATGGTTTGCTCTGCGGCGAGCTTGCTACGGCCATAAGGGTTGTCCAACTCGGCTTGGGCCGATGAGGCCAACAACACAGGGATGGTTTTAGCCAAGGCGCGCAAACCCACGCACAAACGCTCGGTCAAACCAGTATTGACTTCTGCAAAGGCCTGCACATTGGTGGGACGGTTTTCGCCCGCCAAATGCACCACCGCATCGGCTTGAGCCAACAAGCTATCCAAAATGCTGGCATCTTGGCCGCGCACATACGTCAACACCTCTGTGTCTGCCTGTTCACGCAAACGCAAAACGAGGTTTTTGCCAATAAAACCGTTGGCACCAGTGACCAGCACTTTCATGGTTATTCCTCGGGCTCGACGTGTTCACCGCGGGCAATGGCCTGCATGAAGCGCAGCTTCATCAGCAAAGCCTGCATTCCTGGAATATCCAGACGCTCGGTGTTGTGCGAGTTGTAGTCGGTGGCTTCAGAGATTTTGGTTTCGCCCTGCTCCACAAACTTGTCATAGTTCAGGTCACGCAAATCGGGCGGCACGCGGTAATAACCATCCAAGTCTTCGGCGGCCACCATCTCTTCGCGGCTGAGCAGGGCTTCATACAGCTTTTCACCATGGCGCGTGCCAATAACGCGCACTTCATGCTCGGGCTTACCCACCAAAGCGGTGAGCGACTTAGCCAGCACCGCAATGGTGGCAGCAGGGGCCTTTTGTACGAAGATTTCGCCCGGCTGACCGTGCTCAAAAGCATAGAGCACCAAGTCGACGGCATCATCTAGCGTCATCATGAAGCGGGTCATGCTCGGGTCTGTGATGGTGATGGGGTTGCCCGCCCGAATTTGCTCAATGAACAACGGAATCACCGAGCCACGAGACGCCATCACATTACCATAGCGGGTCACGTTGATCACTGTCTGGGGGCTGCTGCGCGACTTGGCAACGGCCACTTTTTCCATCATGGCCTTGCTGATGCCCATGGCGTTGATGGGGTAGACGGCCTTGTCGGTACTTAGCACCACCACACGCTTAACGCCGCACTGAATGGCGGCTTCCAGCACGTTTTCTGTGCCCATGACGTTGGTCTTGACGGCCTCGAGCGGGTGAAACTCGCACGAAGGAACTTGCTTAAGAGCTGCGGCGTGATAGATGTAATCAACACCTCGCACTGCGTTCATCACCGATTGCGGGTCGCGCACATCACCAATGTAGAACTTCAGCTTGGGATGGTTGTAGCGCTTGCGCATGTCGTCCTGCTTTTTTTCATCGCGACTGAAGATGCGGATCTCGCCGATGTTGGAGTTTAGGAAGCGACGAAGCACGGCATTGCCGAATGAACCCGTGCCACCGGTGATCAATAACGTTTTATTTTCGAACAACTAAATCTCCTAAAAAAGCATGCGAACGCATTTTTATTGAATACTTGTTCAAAGTATTTTCGCGAAATTCTAATTTATTTTTAAATAGCAGATATTTTTCATAAAAATTTTGAACATACTCATTTCCCTTTAACTCAAAATTACTTGGGTCAACAATTAAACCATGCTCTCCAATCACGTCACTAAGTCCACCTTTATTGCTATGTACAACAATCATGCCCGAGTAAAAAGCCTCTGCCGCCGCAACTCCAAAGCCCTCATGTTCGGAAAGCTGCAAATAGACGGAATCGCGAGCGAAGCGTGCATTCTTTTCTTCTTCCGAAATAGCACCCAAAAAGACAACATGGTCAGAAACATCCAATACCCGAGTCAGCTCTTGAAGAAATTTCTTGCCGGGACCATCTGTCCCAGCAACATCCAACCGCGCATCCACACCCAGCGCACGCAACTTGGCGATCAGTCCGACCGCCTTGTCTACTCCTTTGCGACGAACATTGGCCACACTACCCATCCAGCAAAGTGTAAAAGCGTGAAACTCCCCGCGAACCGGTGTACGAATTAACCGCACCAACGGTGTTGGTGAAACTACATGATTAACAAATTCAATTTTATTATTTAACGAGTGAATGCTAAGACAAATTTTTCGAAAATTAATCACGTCATCCGTACACGAGAGTAAAATTCGATTAGAAATAATTAAACAGATAAAGGCCATCACACGGTGTATGAACAATCGAACACCAGACAATAGTAAAGGTGAAATTTGATCGGCGCCTCCGGTCAATAAAATCCGAGCACCAACTAGACGACCTAAAAAAGCCGCAAGAATCGATCTACTATAAAAGTAA
>JAVKMA010000087.1:0-3292 GCA_031538685.1 Burkholderiaceae bacterium
AGTTCTACTGCAAAGTAGGGTGTGAATTTACGTCCATACGTCAAATTTAAGGGGTTTTGTGTTGACACTTGTGTGCTTACTGATGGTGTTAAATTCGCAGTCCAAAGAGCACCATTACCCATCATGGCATCGAGTCCGAAATAGTGCGTACTGGGCTCTTTTCCAAATGAAAACTCTGGTACATCCTCGGCGTGGACATTTTGCGTGGTACTAATAATGGTGATTAAAAATATCAGCTTACGCAATCGGGCAGGAGTCAAGTTTTTGAGATGAAAGTTTTTTGACATACGCGCTGTAAAAATATTCGAATTAACCAACAATATAACAAGGGCACTTCTATAAATACAGAATGTGCGGATGAAGTGCGAGGCGCACAGCACACAGAAACCGGAGCGTACATACAGTACGTGAGGATTTCGCGTACTGCGCAACAAAGCCATTCGCCGCAAAAATGAATTGATAGAAGTGCCCTAAAGCAATAAACACTGATCTGGAAATTATATGAGTGCGCTAAATTGGTCGACACAATTAAGACTTAAGAGAATCAGGAGTTCAAGAGAATCAGGAGTTCAAGAGAATCTGTTTTTATTATCGGTGTTAAAACCTTGCAAAATGATTGATCAAAATATGTTTACCCTGATTAAAAATCATTGTCACAGTAGCTGGCATGAGGTTTTATACGAAGGCGTGACGGCAATTAATACGCGCACACCAGATTATTTTACGCAGTTAAATACAGACGATTTTTTACCTCGTCGTGATCATATTTTTTCCGCGTTTTCGGTGCCGCGCGATCAAGTCTGTTTTGTACTCTTGGGTGAAGCACCTTATCCACGTGCGGCCAGCGCGAACGGCTACAGCTTTATGGATGGTGCGGTGATGTCTTTGTGGCGGTCTGATGGGCCTGGTTTGTCGCGTGAGGTTAACCGCGCCACCTCGCTACGGAATTTTGTCAAAATGTTATTGCTGGCCGATGGACTATTGCCCGCAGACAATACCAATGATTTACTGAATGTCCCAAGGGCGCAATTGATTCAAAGCGGCGCGCAGTTGCAGGCCAATTTATTGGCGCGCGGCTTTTTGTTATTAAACGCCGCCTTGGTGTTTCGTCCAAATTTCACTCCCCAGCGAGAGGCCGCGCATTGGCAAGCTTTGTTAAACAGTGTGATGCGTGCTTTGGCGGGGCAAGCACAAGCCCCAACCTGCTTGTTATGGGGCAATATTGCACAAGCAACCATGCAGCGGTGTTCACTTGAAACCTCTACAAGCCTGCCTATATTAGCGTCGGAACATCCGTATAACTTAAGTTTTATCCATAACGCCGTCATGCAGGAATTATTTCGTCCCTTGCGTTTATTGCATCCGATGTAATTTTCTGTTTTGTTTGGAATACGCGGTGTGAGGTCTATTGATCTTCAATTTCAAGCGATACTTCACTTTCATTTTCACTTTTATTTTTATCTTTCATTTGTTCACGATGTTCGCTTATAAAAACCAACAATTACAAGTTGAGGGCCTGCCTCTGCTGGAGCTCGCACGAAAATACGGCACACCTTTATTTGTTTACTCCTACGCCCAACTACATCGCGCGTTTCATGCGTATCAAACGCCTGCGCAAGCTGCGGGTGCATTGATTGCTTATTCGGTAAAAGCCAATGGCAACCGCGCGTTATTGCAATTGCTGGCGCAGTGGGGCGCAGGATTTGACATCGTATCGGGTGGCGAATTGCAACGTGTATTGTTAGCCGGCGGTGCGGCGAATAAAGTGATTTTTTCGGGCGTTGGTAAAAGCGATGGGGAAATGCGCGCAGCGCTGCACGTGGGGATTAAATGTTTTAACGTTGAGTCAACTGATGAGCTCGATCAGCTCAATTCGATTGCTCAAGAACTTAATATGCGCGCGCCCATTTCTTTACGGATTAACCCCAATATCGATGCGAAAACGCATCCCTATATTTCGACAGGTTTGGCAGAAAATAAATTTGGCATCGCGCATACCGCAGCCCTAAGCGCGTATCAGTACGCGCAACAATTGCCGCATTTGGATATTGTGGGAATCGATTGCCATATTGGATCGCAAATTTTGGAATTGCAACCGCTGCTTGACGCGACTGATCGGGTGCTTGATTTGTGCGCAGAATTGCAAGGCCTCGGAATTCACTTAGCGCACATTGATATTGGGGGTGGCGTAGGCATACCCTACCGTGCGCAGGAGAATTCGCCGGCGGTGACTGATTTTGTCACGCAAGTGACACAGCGAATCAAAGCGCGGCAAGCACAAGCACAAGTCATTTTTGAACCCGGGCGTTCGATTGTCGGCGCCTGCGCGGTGTTGTTAAGTCAAACGCGGGTGCGTAAACTAGGCCAACAGAAAAATTTTTTAATCATTGATGCGGCGATGAATGATTTGATGCGCCCGTCCTTGTATCAGGCCTATCACCACATTAGTGCGGTCCAACAACGTGATGATGAACCCGAGCATATTTATGAAGTCGTCGGCCCCATTTGTGAAACTGGCGATACGCTGGGTAACGCACGCGCTTTAGCGGTTAAGTTGGGTGATGTGTTGGCCTTGCACGATGTCGGTGCGTATGGTATGAGCATGAGTTCTAATTACAACACGCGTCCGCGCGCAGCAGAAATTTTGGTCAAAGGCGATCGCGTCACTGTGATTCGTGAACGCGAAACGATTCAGACATTGTTAGAAAATGAACGCGCATTGCCCTTACAAAATTGGTGAGGTCTAGCGATCAGCTCAAGAACCGCCACCGCCTCAACCTTTATCCTCAACCCTTATCCTCAACCCTTATCCTCAACCCTTATCCTCAACCCTTATCCTCAACCCTTATCCTCAACCCTTATAATCAAGCGCTAATTGCGGTGTCTGTATACGGAGAGGTGGCAGAGTGGTCGAATGTACCTGACTCGAAATCAGGCGTACGGTTTCCGTACCGAGGGTTCGAATCCCTCCCTCTCCGCCAGTGACTTTTGGCAATGATTAAAACTTGACTGAACGACAAGAACATCGCTTGGGCAATGTTTATGCGCAAACTAAGCACAAGAACCGTTTAATTGATTCCACCCATCTTGAGTTATGACAGAACAAATGACAGAACAAGTAATAGAACCAAGCGATGATGAGATTAGCTTACTGGATATTTTGGTCACGCTGGCCGAGGCTTGGCGATTGTTGATCATTGGTCCTTTGGTGGTGGCTGTCTTAGCCGGTGGGGCTAGTTTTTTAGTGCCTAAGACTTATGAATCCATCGCCAGTCTACGTTTGAATGATGAA
>JAVKMA010000088.1:0-2327 GCA_031538685.1 Burkholderiaceae bacterium
CATTTTTGCGGCGAATTGCTTTGTTGCGCAGTACGCGAAATCCTCACGTACTGTATGTACGCTCCGGTTTCTGTGTGCTGTGCGCCTCGCACTTCATCCGCACATTCTGTATTGATAGAAGTGCCCTACTGTTTATGGCTGTACTGATCGGGCTGTCTGCCCGTGTGAATGTGGCGCAAGCGCAAACCACGCCAAGGGAAGAATCGCAAGGCCCCAGTTTGATTCGCAGTTGGCGCAGTTTTGGCTATGTCGAGGGCACGCTGGGTCGCAGTACGGAAGAAGCGCGCGCCGCTTGTTTTGGGCTGCCACAAGGAATGGGCTCATATAGCCTGGGCAATAGTTGCGGGGCGTGGGCCGGCGTTGGAGTGGAAGTGAATAGTCGCCGCTTTGCCGGAGGACGGTGGCTGCAATTGACGGGAACTGTGGATTACACGCGCACCAGTGAAGGATCGCTGGAATACCTGAACAACAACAATCAAACCAACAGTGCACGGGTATCGCAGGCGTGGCTGGGGCTTTATGGGCTTGGCGCAAAAAGCAATGTCTGGGTGGGACGGCGTAATTATCGGCCGCACATCTTGCCTAACTATGGGCTGAACTACTGGGGGAAAAATAGTTTCGATACGGTGGGCGGTGGCATTGAGAACATTGCTTTGGGACAAGCGGGTACGAGTTTGCATGTGGCCTTACTACACAAAAAAAATCCTTTCCCGAGTACTAATTTGGCGGGACAGTCGACGCAACAAACGGCAGATATGCTGGATATTCAACTCGATAACATTCCCTTGTGGCAGCACGGCAGTTTGAGCGTGATGGGCGACCTGCGCCAAGTCAGTGAGCATCGCGCCAATGCGGATGTGATTGCCCTGCAAGAGCGTGGTTGGGCTTTTGCGGCGGAATATCAACACAAGGATTTTGAGCTGCCAATTTTGGGTAAAGCCTATACCTCCTTGGTTTGGGAGCGTTCGAACAACGCCGCCGTGTATTTCAATGAGTGGGCTTTTACCAACGACGCCCAGAGTACGCAACGCCTACTCAATTATTGGTGGACACAGCCACACCCACGCGTCGAACTGATGGCCACGCTAGCAATTCAAGAGAGCGAAAACAGCAGTAAGAACACGCAAAACCGCGCGCGTTCATGGGGTGTGCAGGGTGCGTGGAATTGGCGCACCCATTACTCCTCGATGGTGGAGCTGGGGGGTGACCAAATGCGTTATGACGATGGCAGTGTTGGGCGATTGATGAAATACACCCTCGTGCCCTTGGTCTGGCACATTGATCAAGCCTGGGTCAAGGATAGGAGTGAAGTCCGTTTTTTTGTCACCCAAGCGAATTGGAATCAAGAAGCCAATAGCCACGCCAAGTTGAATCAAAATTTGGTGGGCAGCGGTGTGTTTGCCAATTCAAGCAAAACGCAGGCCACGACTTTTGGTGCACAAATGCGTTGGAAATGGTAGTTGGGGAGTTGGGGAGTTGGGGAGTTGGGGAGTTGGGGAGTGCCGACTGTGCACGTGAAGATTATTTTTTAAGGAGAAGCAGATGTTGATGCGAACGATACGAGTTTTAGGCTTGCTTGGGACACTGAGTCTGTCTGGCATGGTGAGTGCGGCCGAACCCCCTCAACTGCTGATTTGGATTAACAGTGATAAGGGCTATAACGGGCTTGATAAATTAGCGCAAGCTTTCGCCAAAAAAAGCGGGGTCAAAGTCGTGGTCGAGCATCCTGAAGACGCCACCACCAAATTCCAACTTGCCGCTGCCGCAGGCAAAGGCCCCGACATCTTTTTTTGGGCGCATGACCGCATGGGCGAGTGGGCAAGCGCGGGTTTGTTGCAGCCTGTGACCCCTAGGTCAGCGATCAAAGCGGGCATTGACGACAAAGCATGGCAAGCCTTTACGCTGCAAAACAAAATCTGGGGATACCCGATTTCAATTGAGTCGGTGTCTTTGATCGTCAACAAAGATTTGTTGTCCAAAGCGCCCACCACTTGGGAGGAGATTCCCGCCCTCGATGCGAGTTTGATGAAGAAGGGCAAAAAAGCCATTTTGTGGGACTACAACACGGTGTACTACAGCTGGGGTTTGATGGCGGCCACAGGCGCTTATCCCTTCAAGCGTACAGCCAACGGCGGACATGACCCTAAAGATGTCGGGATTAACAACGAGGGGATGCAGCGCGGCATGGCTTATTTGCTCTCGCTGATCAATGGCGGCGTAATGCCTAAAAGCGTGAGTTATGCCGATGCCGAGGCCGCGTTTAACCGAGGCGATGTGGCGATGACGATTTCGGGACCTTGGGCTTGGGACAACCTGAAAAAATCCGG
>JAVKMA010000089.1:0-5571 GCA_031538685.1 Burkholderiaceae bacterium
GCGAATGTCTTCTTCCAGTGCCTTAGGAAAAGGCGTGTCGACGATCCACGAACGAATCGCCGCTCCCGCTTGAGCTAAATCGTTCAAGTTATCAATGTTTAAATGTTCTAAACGCGCTTTTATTTTGGCATCTAATTCATGATGCGATAAAAATTCGCGAAACGCATCGGCGGTCGTCGCAAAGCCGGTTGGTACGCGAATACCAACATCGGACAATTGCGAAATCATTTCACCTAAAGACGCGTTCTTACCACCGACTGATTCAACATCGCTCATCCGCAACTGCTCAAACGGAATCACTCGCTTTATGTCTTGCTGCATAACTACTCCTAAAAAAAATAAAATCGGTATGGTCGGTTCGTCGTCGCGCACCGAACCTGCAGACCAAGCCTAATCAAGACTTGCCGCATAAAAATAGGGGGCCAACAGTATCATTTTCGTATCTTTAACACGTCAAAAAAACAGGTGGCATTCTAATCGTCACTAACGGTGTTTTTTCTTCCTTCATCTGGTAAATGATTCGCGCATAAGATTCCCACATAAGATTCGCGCATCAATTCAGACTTTGCGCTCAACTAGAATCATCAACTTTGATTTTCGGGATACGCTTATGAGTTTGCAATGTGGAATTGTCGGGTTACCTAACGTGGGTAAATCCACCTGATTTAATGCTTTGACGCAAGCAGGTATCGCGGCTGAAAACTACCCCTTTTGCACGATTGAACCTAATGTCGGCGTGGTCGAAGTACCCGACCCGCGCTTATTCCAACTGGCGCAGATTGTGAAGCCCGAACGAACCTTGCCCGCGGTGGTCGAATTTGTCGATATCGCCGGACTGGTCGCCGGTGCAGCTAGTGGCGAAGGATTGGGAAATCAGTTTTTATCGCACATCCGCGAAACCGACGCCATTATCAATGTGGTGCGTTGCTTTCACGACGAGAACGTGATTCACGTTGCGGGCAAAGTTGATCCGATTGCAGATATCAGCGTGATTCAAACTGAATTGGCGTTGGCGGACTTAAGCACAGTTGAAAAAGCGCTTCACCGCGAAGCCAAAAAAGCCAAGTCAGGTGATAAAGACGCGATTAAATTGCATACTTTATTAGAACGGGTGCTGGTGCATTTGAATGACGCGCAGCCGGTCAAAACCATGAAGTTGGATCAAGAAGAACTCAACATCCTTAAACCTTTGTGTTTGATTACCACAAAACCGGCGATGTTTGTCGCCAATGTTTCCGATAACGCGGCCCAAAGCAATGAATTATTGGCGCGCTTAGAAGCGTTTGCAAAAAGTCAAAACGCTATTGTGGTGCCTATTTGCGCCTCCCTCGAAGCTGAAATTGCGCAGTTAGATGAGGCTGACAAAGCCGCCTTTCTCGCCGATATTGGAATGCAAGAAGCCGGACTGAATCGCTTGATTCGCGCGGCCTATCAATTGCTGGGCTTGCAAACTTATTTCACGGCAGGCGTCAAAGAAGTACGCGCCTGGACCATTCACCAAGGCGACTCTGCTCCCCAAGCAGCAGGAGTGATTCACACCGATTTTGAACGTGGTTTTATTCGTGCACAAACCATTGCCTTTGAAGATTTTGTTACCTACAAAGGCGAACAAGGCGCGAAAGAAGCGGGCAAAATGCGCGCTGAAGGCAAGGAATATATTGTGAAAGATGGCGATGTTTTAAATTTCTTATTCAACGTTTAATTCAATTTATCTGATACTTATTTTTTAACTGTGCATCTTTATTAAGGACCTTTATGATCTCAACTACGCCATCAAACACACACGCCCTACCTGCAGGGGTTCAAATCAAGGCTTCCATTTCGCCTGAATACGCCGATGTTTTGTCTCACGAAGCGCTCAATTTAGTCGCGCGATTGCACCGTGCTTTTGAGCCCCGTCGTCAAGAATTATTAGCGGCACGAGTGACTCGCGCCAAGCGTTTAGACGCGGGCGAACGTCCTAATTTTTTAACTGATACCGCAGCGATTCGTTCTGGTGACTGGACCATCGCGCCACTGCCACAAGACTTGCAATGCCGTCGGGTTGAAATCACTGGTCCAGTTGAGCGCAAAATGATTATTAACGCATTGAATTCTGGCGCCGATAGCTTTATGGCTGATTTTGAAGACTCCAACAGCCCCAACTGGCACAACCAAATTCAAGGTCAAATCAATTTACGCGACGCGATCAATCGCACGATTATCTTATCGCAAAATGGCAAAGACTATCGGCTCAATGACAAAGTGGCGACTTTAGTGGTGCGCCCACGCGGTTGGCATTTGGATGAGAAACACGTTTTGGTCGATGGCAAACGCGTGTCTGGCGGTATTTTTGATTTGGCCTTGTATTTGTGTTTGAACGCGAAAAACTTACTAACCAAAGGGTCAGGGCCGTATTTTTATTTACCTAAAATGGAATCGCATTTAGAAGCGCGTTTATGGAATGACATTTTTGTCATGGCGCAAACGGCGCTGGGCATCCCACAAAAAACCATTAAAGCGACGGTGCTGATCGAAACCATTTTGGCGGCCTTTGAAATGGATGAAATTTTGTACGAATTGCGTGATCATTCCGCAGGTTTGAATGCCGGTCGCTGGGATTACATTTTTTCATGCATCAAAAAATTCAAACTTGACCAAGATTTTTGTTTAGCTGATCGCGCCAAAGTCACCATGACCGCACCATTTATGCGCAGCTATGCTTTGCTGTTATTGAAAACCTGCCATCACCGCAACGCACCGGCAATTGGCGGAATGGCGGCATTGATTCCGATTAAAAATGACGAGGCAAAAAATGCAACTGCAATGGCTGGCGTACAAGCGGACAAAGCACGCGATGCGAGCGATGGTTATGATGGTGGTTGGGTAGCGCACCCAGGTTTAGTCAACCTAGCCATGACCGAATTTACAAAAGTGTTAGGCGAACAGCCCAATCAAATCGCTAAAAAACGCCCTGACATCACGGTTGCGGCGGCGGATCTATTGAACTTTCAACCGGAAGCGCCGATCACCGAACTGGGTTTACGCATGAACATCAATGTAGGAATTCATTACTTAGGCGCGTGGTTGGCCGGTAACGGTTGCGTCCCCATCCACAATTTAATGGAAGATGCGGCCACTGCTGAAATTTCACGCTCGCAAGTGTGGCAATGGATTAAAAATCCCAAAGGCGTTTTAGAAAATGGGCACAAAATTACCGCCCCAATGGTGCGCACACTGATTGCCGAAGAGTTAAGCAAAGTCAAAGCCAGTGTCGGTGGCGTTACGACAACTTACGATCGGGCGGCAGTGATTTTTGAGGAAATGAGTACCAGCACACAGTTTGCTGAGTTCTTGACATTGCCACTGTACGAGGAAATTTAATTTTATCAATTCAATCATTGTCATCAAACTTCACACGCAGCGACGCCATTACAAAAGTACCACCATACAGCGACGCTGGCGTGTGAATCAATCCCCATAATGACCGTAATAACCGTATCGCGCCTCTGTTCTTTGATTTTCAGCGCCACGCTTTTGATCGCTCCTGCGCATGCAGATGAGATCACGTCGCCAAGCTCGGGGCAACCCGCCACAGCGATCGCTCCTGCGAATTCAGGTGGATTCTTGCGCTCACCGGGTATGGTTTCCTTGTACAGCTTCATCATCCCGGGTGCGGGGCAACTGGTCAATGGCGACGTGCCCGAAGGCATCGGTCAATACGCCGCAGCAAGCCTATTGGCGCAACAAGCCCAAAAATATTCAGAGAAAGCAGATTTTTTAGACAGCCAAGCGCTGACCTATACTGATAGTCAAGGAGTGCGCTACGACTACACCAACGAAAATACTTTTTTATATAACAGCGCATCGCGCTTCTCTCTCAACTTAATGTTTTACTCGTCATACGCCGCCATGCGTGATCGTTATCGACAACTGGGGATACGCACATTAAATCATGCGGTGAGCGCGCCACAAAACGACTTCAATGAACTTGCCTTGGCACCGTTTGAGTGGTCAGAGTTATCGAAAAATGAAGTTTGGATACCCATTGCGATCGCCAGTCTGGGATTGGTGCAAGACAGTGAATACAAAATTCGTGCGCCGAACATTAGTCAGAATTTTTATGCGGCCACCGCAATCACCTCTTCGGCATACACCACCGCGATTGGTGAAGAAGTTTTTTTCCGTGGCGTGGCCAATACCCAGTTATCCGCCGCATGGGGTGAAAATTGGGGCCTCGCTGGTTCGTCCATCGTTTTTGGATTGGCACACAATGGCGTGGGCGGTTCTGCCAATGCTTTGCAAGCATCGGCCTTTGGTGCTTATTTGGGATGGGTGCATCAACAGAATCACTACGATTTAAAAGCGACCACCGCATTGCATTTTTGGTGGAATACGCTCGCCCTCTTAAGCGCGATTAAAGACAGCTCGTTTGATCAACAACAAATTTCTGTCAAATGGGGTTTTAGTTTTTAAAACCACCGTTCTACACTTGTTCAAGCCCCATAAAAAAGCCGGAGCAACATGACATTGCGCCGGCTTTTTTACTCGAACTGCACTGGGCTAAATACTCAATACTCATCTTAAGGGCCTTCTATAAATACAGAATGTGCGGATGAAGTGCGAGGCGCACAGCACACAGAAACCGGAGCGTACATACAGTACGTGAGGATTTCGCCTACTGCGCAACAAAGCAATTCGCCGCAAAAATGAATTGATAGAAGTGCCCTTAATGCGTGATGATGTTATTTTGATCCAATAACTGTTGTAACAAAGTCCTCAAGGAAGCGGCATCTTTCGATAAAGTGTTATCAATATAGTTAGCATCGAGCACATTACCATTAAAGGTGATTCCGCTTAATCCTTTTAACACCACGCTATTGGTCTCGGTAAAGCTCTGTCCAAAAGGAATTCCATCTTTATCAATCGATAAACGTAGATTTCCCGCACCATCGCCCACCAATTTCAAATACTTGTCTCGTTGAGTCACATCATTGGTATAACCTGACAACAAATCAGTTAAATTTAATTTATCAGTTTTATCAAAATCAGTAATCACATCGGATCCTCCCACCGTTCCCTGAGTGTGCCCGTTACGAATGACATAGGTATCAGAAATCACATCGCCGCTGGTGTTGCTGCCGCCGGTCAAAGTGTTATTCCCCGCGCCATCAATCACTAATACGTCTGAACCACTACCGCCTTTGAGAATATTGTTTCCAGCCAAACCAAAGACCCCCACCGATTGGGTTTGCGCACTGGCATCCAATGTATCACCTAGGCTGGTGCCGACATACCATTTTTTCACTAGCGTGTCACGCGTGGTGCCACTTTCATTGATTTGACTGCCGGCGTAGTTAATGATAAAGGCTGATGTGGGTGCGCTTGACAAAGTTAAATCAAGACTGCGGCCCAGACTACCTGTTGTCAAGGTTACGCTGCTGACCGTCGTCGCCAATGCCGTACCATCCAAATTTGTCAATGTAAATTTCGACATATCGCTAGGCATCGCCCCTAAGGTCGAATCAAAGGCCACACTCAACACTGCACCGGATATCGCCGCGCCGACGCTGTGCGGCGCCGTTACCCCGC
>JAVKMA010000090.1:0-4561 GCA_031538685.1 Burkholderiaceae bacterium
CACCGCCCCCCAACCCAAACACAAAACTAAAAAACAACCCCCCCAAAAACCTCCATGGGGCCCGCCAACCCCCCCCATGCCGCATCTAATTTGCCATACAGTAAAGACGCAATCGCAAACGCAAACGCAACCGAAAATCCAACATAGCCCATGTACAAAACCGGCGGATGGAACACCAAACCAGGATCTTGTAAGAGCGGATTTAAATCACGACCGTTTTCGGGTATGGGGAAAATTCGTTCAAAGGGATTGGATGTAAAAAGAATAAACAACAGTAGGCCCATCGTCACCAAGCCCAATACACCAATCACCCGCGCCACCATATATTCATCCAAGTGTTTGGAGAACACCGCCACCGCAAAAGTCCACATCGTCAGCAAAAATACCCACAGCAATAAAGACCCTTCGTGCGCGCCCCACACTGCACCCAAGCGATACATCAGCGGCAACAGCGAATTGGAATGTTGAGCGACATACAGCACCGAAAAGTCATTGCGATAAAACGCCCAAGTCAGCGCAGCAAACGCGAACGCCAACAATAAAAACGTCGCATAGGCCGAAGGGCGCGCCAGAGCCACCCACTGACGGCGTTCTTGTTGCGCTCCGACCAAAGATAAAATGCCTTGAACCACCGATACCAGCAAGGCCAAAATAAGTGCGAAATGTCCGATCTCTGGAATCATGATCCCGCTTTTCCTTTCATTTTTTGTGCTTGATCTAAAGCCCCTTGAGCGGCCGGCGGCATATAGTTTTCGTCATGTTTCGCCAATACTTCCTCCGCCACAAAATCCCCACTGGGGTTGAGTTTTCCCTGCACCACTGCGCCTCGGCCTTCTTTAAATAAATCCGGCAAAATGCCTTTATAACTAACTGATATTTCTTTGACCATATCAGTTATCACAAAATGCACCGTCAACTCATCGCGTTTTAAGGAAGCCTCCTTCACCATACCACCAATTCGAAACGTCTGATTTTTAGGCGCATTCCCCGCAAAAATCTCGCTGGGAGTGATGTACAGTGCGATATTGCTATTCAAAGCATTCAGAATCAGCATTGTCGCGATCCCCAGCGACGCTAAACCGAGACTAATGATCAAAAAACGCTTGTGCCTTGGTTTCACAAATTTCCTTATTAAAAATAATTTGCCAACAAAATCCGCTCAGTGCTTAACAGCGCTTACACAATTCTGCGTTTAAACAAATTGGATTGGTGTAGTGGTCTAGAACAAGAAAAACCCGTCAGTCAACCATTCGCAACTCAGTCAACTATCCGCAACTTCTTTAAGGCGCTTCAAACGCACAATCGTCGCCTGGTATTGCCGTCGAATCAAAATCGGCTCAAGAATCAAACAGAATGCACTAACACCAAAACTGCCCCACACATACAGGGCGTATCCCCCCATATTCAAAAAACTGGCAAAGCTGTCCCACATCATGATTTGATCTCCGGTAAATTTTGACACCAATCCGTGTGTGACTCTCGCTCCAAAATAATGACCCGCACGCGTTGCAAAACCACGGCGATCGCATACATCCAAAATGCAAGGGCCATCAACAACATGCCCCACAACATCGTGTGCGCCATTGCTGGCGCTTTGTTCATTGAAATTGATGCGCCTTGATGCAAGGTATTCCACCATTCCACAGAGAAGTAAATAATCGGTACATTAACCACTCCGACCAAAACCAAAAGCGCTCCGGCTTTATCCGCACGCCGCGCACCATCGATTGAAGTTTGCAAGGCCATAAATCCAATATACAGAAACAGCAAAATGAGTTCCGACGTCAATCGCGCATCCCAAACCCACCAAGCACCCCACATCGGTTTACCCCAAAATGCGCCGGTCCACAAAGACAAAAACGCCATCAAAGCCCCTGTCGGGGCGAGAGCCTGCGCCATCATCGCTGATAAACGTGAATTTAAAATTAAGCCCATCGCCGCCCAAGCGGCCATGACCATATAAATAAACATTGATAGCCACGAGGTCGGCACATGAATAAAAATAATTCGATAAGCTTGACCTTGCACCGCATCAATTGGCGCCACAAAAAAACTAATCCACAATCCAACAACGCCAAATATCAGGCTCAAACCCCAGAATAAAGGAATCATTTTCCCAGCAAGAGGGTAAAACGTCACTGGGCTAGCAAACCGAAAGCAATTCATTAATCGAGTACTCATCAACTGACGTTTTTAATTATTCAATGGCAATTCTCAGCGCAGCGCCCACTACCCAGGGTGCAAAAAATACCGCTAACAAAGAAAAAGCGGCTAATAAAGACAAATGTCCAGAAACCATAAGGCCCGCACTTTGTGCGTACACAGCACCGGCACCAAAAATTAATACCGGAATAAACAAAGGCAGAATCAAAACACTTAACAATACTCCTCCGCCACGAACACCCAGAGTCAAAGCCGAACCAATCGCACCCAATAATGAGAGCGTTGGCGTTCCTAATAATAAAGTCAGTAGCAGGACCCCTAAAACGTCTGCGCTTAAATCAAATTGAATTCCAATAATCGGCGCCAAAATTAACAAGGGCAAGCCTGAGACCAACCAATGAGCCACTACTTTGCCCAGTACTAACAGCGCCAGCGATTGGGGCGACAAAATCATTTGTTCCAAAGTCCCATCGGTATAGTCCGAAGCAAACAAACCTTGTAACCCTAACATGGTGGCGAGTAATGCCGCCACCCACAAAATCCCCGGCGCAATTTTGCGCAATAAAATCGAATCAGCACCAATGCCTAATGGAAATAAACTGACAACAATAATGAAAAAAAACAAAACCGCCAATATTTCACTTTTGCGGCGCATGACCAACAATAAATCGCGGTGAATAACTGCCCAAAATGCATTCATAGTATTAGGCTTTGCCCCGTGCCATTCTGCAAAGGAATCGGCTGATGACTGGTCAGAATCACCAACCCACCCGCACTCAAATGTTGCAGAATGAGTGTTGAGAGCAAGGTTGCACCACCGATATCCAAAGCATTAAAAGGTTCATCCAGAATCCAGAGCTTAGCGCGCCGAAGGGCCAGTCGGGCTAACAGAATGCGTTTTTTCTGTCCCTCCGATAAATCACGCACCGGCAAATGTTCGCGCCCTTTTAGACCGACTTGCGACAAGGCCGCCGTCAAATCGACATCTGAATATTTTTTTTGATCCAACGCGAGGGTAAAGCGTAAATTTTCAAACCCGCTTAACTCTTCTTTGACCGCATTCCGATGCCCCATAAAAAGCATCTCTTGTAAATATAAATGTCGGTTGTCAGTAATCGACACACCATTCCAAAAAATTTCAGCGGGTTCGTCGGGTTGCTCGGCCTCGTCGGGCTTTGATAAGCCGGCAATGACGCGCAACAAAGTCGTTTTACCACGACCATTTTCACCTCGCACATGTAGCCATTGACCCGCTGCTAATTTCAACTCGAGTCGCCGGAAGAGCAAACGCTCACCACGAGAACAGCTTAAATGACGGACGGATAACATACTAAAAAATTTTTACACAAAAATAATCTCGTATTATCGGCGCGATGATGCTTAAAGCGATTTTGTGATATTTGGATTGGCCGCAAGGGAAGCTTTGCCAATATCGAGGCGGAAGATTATTTGACGCAAATAATTTGTCTTTGTTTTTTTTGTTTTTTTTGTTTTTGTGTTTTTGTGTTTTTGTGTTTTTGTGTTTTTGTGTTTTTGTGTTTTTTTAGAAACTTAGCTTTCGAAAATGAACAAAAAATAGGCAAAAAAAACCCGAAGCCTTCGCTTCGGGTTAAGTCCACCTAAGGATAGGGTGGAGGAGACAACCTTGAACTGAAGCAAAATATTCTGTTCAGTCACAACATGAACGAACTATAACAATAATTTTTGTGCATTGCAAGAGATTCTTGTATCAAAAGTACCATTTTTTGATACAAGTGTATCTTTTTCACATCAAAAAACTATCCAACTTCATTTTTAGTTAATTTAATTTATTAAAAACAATTATTTCCACTTTGATTTAAATGAAATTTAAATATTTTTAACAAATTTAACTAATGAATCAAGCTGTTTCGTGCATAGCACCATCGCTTTCTCACATTTTGCAATCAGAGTACTGTATCTATCAGTCCAAAGCACTTAGAATGCGCGATTACATACCATTTTAGAGTTCGCCATTCTTGCGACTAAATAAAACTGAATGAAAAAACAAACTTTTGAATCCGCAATGGCGGAGCTAGAGCAACTGGTACAGCAAGTCGAGGACGGTCAAATCTCTTTAGATCACGCCGTGGCAGCGTATGAGCGCGGAATTGACTTGGTCAAATTCTGTCAGAGCAAATTACAAACGGTTGAAGAACGCGTCAAAGTGCTTGACGGCGAACTTCTAAAAGTACTTCCCAAAAAGAGCGAAGTGAAGAGCTGAACGAAGTGATCGACTGTTTTCCCATGTCAGAAAATGTTCCGAATGTTTTGAATGTTGCTTTAGCAAAATCGCATTGGCATAGCCAGACCTTAGCGCACATCGAAGCCCATCTGGACTATCGATTGGAACAGGATATTGAAGCGGATACCCCTCTGG
>JAVKMA010000091.1:0-2718 GCA_031538685.1 Burkholderiaceae bacterium
AACCAGCGTTGTCGAGGACGCATCAACCGGCACACCGCGAACGACAAACGAGGTTTGATCAACCAAGCTACTGATCACGCCGGACAAGCGAACTTTGGCAAAATCATTCACCGTGTTGGCACTATTCACTTTAATTGTTTTGGCGCTTAATACCCCATCACTACCCACCGTACCCTTCACTTGCACATACGAATCATCAGCAATCACTGCACCGGCTGGACTAATGCTTGCGGCGCTGGCGTTAACTTTAGTGCCCGAAAGTTCAAAGGTTTTATCCGCCGTACTGTTGTTGCTCACAACACCCCCCAATTGAATCGCGACATCGGTATTGCTTGAATTCGATTGATTGGCTTTAAAGACACGAATACGTTGCGCGGTAATCGCATTTTGCGCGACGCTTGCGGCGGTGCTCCACACGGTCACATTTTGATCGTTTGCCAACACGCTGGCACTGGGAACGATCACTGACTTGGCATCGTAATTGACCGTTAAACCACTCAAGGTGAAATTAGTGGCGTTTAAATTAGTCATTTTGCCGCTGACGCGAACACTAGTAATCGCACTGACTTTTTCAATTCGAGTTGCGCTGACTTTATAGGACTTCGCCACAGAATCGTAAACCGACATACCGTAAACCTCAAGGTAATCATCCACTTTTACATCCGCCAAACTGCTGTAAGTGCTGTTGTCGAAACTGCCAAATTGGGTCAGCGGCCCTTTCGTCGCATCCGTATTCACGGTCACTAATTGTCGCGCAACGCTTAAGGTCAAGGCGGCTGTATCAATCGCTGATACTTTACCAATCACCGCAGCATTCACTTGAACACGCGCGGCACGACCACTGGCGTCATGATTGACCTCAACACGTTGGCCCAGTTTCAAGATCTTGGATTGAAATGTTCCATCCGCTTGTTCACTGACGGTGGCAGCTTGCGCATCTTCTAACTCGACACCATCAACATACACACTGCCAAAACCGGTAATCGTTCCATTGGCCAGTTGTGCATTTGAGACTCCTCCTGCGCTTGAGGTCACACTGGTATCAATCGCGACTTTGCTACCACATGCCGCTAATACCAGACTGGCAAACACGACGACACTTGCTGATAAATTGACTAATTTCATAACGATCTCCACAAAAAAAAATAACACTTCAAAAAAATGATTTGTTAATACACAAAATACCAGAAAAAGCAAACAGGACATCAGGCGGCGGTGATCAATCGCCGCCCTAGCCCCACTTCTATGAAAAAATATTCCTCAATCAGAAGAGTCCAACTCAACTACTTTTAACTGCAAAACATTGCCCACAAAATACCCTTCTAAATTCACGGCAGCACCCACTCGCAAAATCACTCCACCTTCAATATAAGTGTTGCTGTCCCAACTTGCCACCAAGCCATTGGTCAAGGTCAAGGTTTGTCCATTGATCGAGGCAATCTTGCCCGAACGATTGATCGTTCCGCTTGGGGTATTGACTTGAGCGGTACACCTGAGCATAGCGCTGTTGGTAATGCTGACCCTCCCAGAAAAATCGACCGGAGCCGCAGTAATTTGCACATACACATTTCCCCGCCCCGCGTCTTTACAGGTTTGTGGAACAAAGTTTTTAGGCGCACTGACCCGCATGCCACGCAAAACACAAGTGATGGAATCCAGCGTCCAATCAACATTACTAACACCGCCATTCAAATTCAAGCTTCTACCCAAATCGTTGTCTAAATGATTACCCAAATCGTTGTCTAAATGATTACCCAAATCATTGTCCACAGAGCCGGTTATCGGGCGCACTTGAATTTGATCAGGCTGGTTTTGTTTCACCCCCCATTTAACCAAAGCATATTTGCCGGCGCTGTAATCACCTCTGTTGGCTCCGACCGGAAAAGGATAAGTTTTGCCTTCGATTTCAATGGTGTGATTGTTTTCGTTCACTCTGCTAATCAAGCCCCCCCGTCGAATATCGACACTCTGAAGGTCTGCGTTTTTGAAACTGTAATTGTCAATTCGGATCGGGGTCATCAATCCCGAAGTCGTTAAATCACTGCGCTTAATCCACACTCGGACCAAATCTCCTTCTTGTACCTCCGTCATCGCGGCACGGTTAATCAATCTTCCCGTCGCGCTATTGAGACGAAAATGATTGCTTGTGACGTTTTGTGCCACGCCGCTGAGTAATACTCGATTTGAGTTTGATGTATTTTTTTCGACACGCGTCGCCACCAACACGTACGCCGACTTTGCGCTGTCGTATAACCAGCTGCCGTGCGCTTCGAGTTCTATACCTTGAATGACCTCATTTGCGCTGGTAAGCCCAGCTAATTGAGTCGGTGCATTTTGCGTATCCGCGTTGTCGACAATCACACGAACCCATTGCCCCATCATTTGAAATTCATAGTTGCTTGAACCCGTAAGGTTTTGTGTAACGCCATCAACGGGACCTATCAGTTGCGGTAAAACTTCTATTTGCGTCGCTAGGTTAGTACCGGAATACTTCAGTTGTACGCGTTGACCCAATCTGATCGCCACATTTTTCATCGTGCCATCACTGTCTTTGATCTGCGCTGGCACGCTTAAATTGTCATAACTAATGCCGTTGACGATGACACTACCAAAACCCGTCACTGGACCGTCGACCAAACCTGATCCGCCGCTACCAACACCCGCGTAATCGCTGTCGTCACCAACGCCGCCGCACGACACCATAAACACCAACATCAC
>JAVKMA010000092.1:0-1595 GCA_031538685.1 Burkholderiaceae bacterium
GGCGGTATTTTTTATTAATTTTTGGTGTGATTGTGTCGGGGTTTTTAGCGCGCTGGCTGTATCAATCGCGTGATCAAGTCAAACACGCCTTGCCAATCGCCGCGATTTTGTCGGGCGCTTTAGGCAATATTTGGGATCGCCTGCGTTATGGTTATGTGATTGATTTTTTAGATGTCTATGTCGGTGCCTGGCATTGGCCCGCCTTCAACGTCGCCGACAGCGCGATTACCCTGGGTGTGCTGGCCTATTTGATTTTTGCTTGGTCGTCAGATAAACAAACCAATCTTAAAAAATGAAACCTAGCGTTTTTAATCAGATTTTTCATCACAAAAAAATCATCTTGGGGGTGACAGGCGGCATTACTGCCTACAAAGCCGCGTTCTTGATTCGTTTGCTGACCGAAGCGGGCGCGCAAGTACAAGTGGTGGTGACGCGCGCGGCACTGGATTTTGTCGGGCGCGCCACTTTTCAAGCGCTGAGCGGTCGCCCCGTTTGGGGGCCCGATTTTGCCGATGATGCGCGCGCGATGCCGCATATTGATTTAAGTCGCGACGCTGATGTGTTAGTGATTGCGCCGTGTAGCGCCAACATGATGGCCAAGTTAGCGCATGGCATTGCGGATGATTTGTTATCGACTTTGTGTGTGGCGCGTCGCGCTGATTTAACGCTGTTGTTGGCGCCCGCGATGAATGTGGAAATGTGGCATGCCGCTGCCACGCAACGCAACCTCGAGAGCTTGATCAGCGATGGCACTCGTTTGGTCGGCCCCGAAGCGGGCGTACAAGCCTGTGGTGAAGTCGGCTTGGGACGCATGAGCGAACCGACCGACATCATGGATGCCCTCGCACAAGCCTTGAGCGCGCAGACTTTGCGCGGACAGTCCGTCGTGATTACGGCGGGCCCGACGTTTGAAGCGCTAGACCCCGTGCGTGGTATCACCAATCGATCGTCTGGAAAAATGGGTTACGCCTTGGCGCGTGCTTGTCAGTACGCTGGTGCAAAGGTTCACTTGATTTCTGGCCCGACCGCATTGCCGCAGCCTTATGGTGTCGATTTTGTCAGCGTTGAGGGGGCGCAGCAAATGTATGAGGCGGTGCACGCCGTGGTGAGCCGCGCCCAGATTTTTATCGGCGTTGCCGCGGTTGCCGATTGGCGCGTACAAAATGCGGCGTCACAAAAAATCAAAAAAAACGCAGGACACAATCCATTTGATGAGATGGTCTGGTGTGAGAACCCAGATATTTTGGCTTCTGTCGCGGCGCTGCCCAATGCACCGTATTGCGTCGGTTTTGCCGCCGAGTCTCATGACGTGGTGAATTTAGCGGCGCAAAAACGCGTGCGCAAAAACAGTCCCCTCATCATCGCAAATTGTGGCCCTGATACTTTTGGTCAAGATCGCAATCAAGTCGTCTTGATTGACGACGCGCGACAAGTCGAACTTTTACCCGCCGACAAAAACGAATTGGCTATCGAGTTAGTGGCACAGATTGCCACGCGTTTTTATGCGTCACCCATAAATAACATTCATGAATAACGTTTTTGTATACGCATTTTTTACGACGCTGTCTTTAATTTTGCCCATTGGCGCGCAAAAC
>JAVKMA010000093.1:0-4966 GCA_031538685.1 Burkholderiaceae bacterium
ACCATACTGTGAAACCACAAATCAGCGCATTCATAGACCAGAGCATCGGCAGATTTTCCCATTCGTACATCTTTCGCGGCCAATACCGTCTCGGTGGCTTCCTCACCGATTTTTTTTAAAATCGCATCATCGCCTTTAGCATATAAGCGCGCCACATAAGAGGTATCGGCATTGCCGCTAGTGCGACGCTCGACCAACATTTGGTCCAAACGCACCACAATTGCGTGAAGCTTAGACGCGCTATGGTTTTGATTTTTACGGTTAGATAACGATTCAACAGTAGTCATTTTGTATTTTTTGCATTGAGCGCAGCATACATTACTTGCGCATTTTTTAATATTGGCAAAGCGTCTTGCCACTGTTGCGTCGCCCAATCAAATTTTTGATAAAAACAACTATAACGCCCAGTGTGGCATGCCACACCATCAGACAATTCGACTTTTAAGAGTAAAGCATCGCCATCGCAATCCAAGCATACCTCGTGAACATTTAAGACATTGCCGGACACTTCACCTTTTTTCCACAAAGCGCCTCTAGAACGACTCCAAAAAACGGCTTGCCGTGTTTCCAAGGTCAGGCTCAGTGCCTGGGCGTTCATCCACGCCATCATGACCACTTCGTTTGTCCGAACGTCCTGCGCAATTGCGGCAACCAAACCGTTCGCATTAAAACGTATCGCATCAAAAAGGACAGCATTAAGCAAAGGAGATACCATATTTTTCGGGCCCTAGCCTAGGTCAGTCATAGGTCAATGCGTTGGTCCATGCGCGACTAAACGCATCGCCAAACCACGTTTCGCCATGAATTGCTTTGCTTCTGAAATACGAAACTCACCAAAATGAAAAATACTCGCCGCCAATACCGCGTCAGCACGCCCTTCGATAATGCCGGCGGCTAAATGTTCTAAAGTCCCGACTCCGCCTGACGCAATCACTGGCACGCTCACCGCGTCACTGACGGCGCGCGTTAGCGCCAAATCAAATCCGGTTTTGGTGCCATCAGCATCCATGCTGGTGAGTAAAATTTCCCCCGCACCTAAACGCACCACCTCTTGCGCCCATGCCACTGCATCCCATTCACTCTTGCGACGGCCACCATGGGTATAAACCGACCATCCGCCGATATTAGGATCATTCGCTTTTGCATCAATCGCCACCACGATACATTGGGCACCGTAACGAGCCGAGGCTTGGGCGACCAAATCTGGCGTCGCCAATGCCGCACTATTCATACTCACTTTATCTGCGCCTGCATTTAACAATCGTCGCACGTCCGCGACGGTCCGAACGCCGCCACCCACCGTCAAGGGAATAAACACTTGATTCGCGACTTGCTCAATGATCGGCAAAATTAAATCGCGCTCATCTGACGAGGCGGTGATGTCAAGAAACACAATTTCATCCGCACCTTCATCGGAATAACGCCGCGCAATCGCAACCGGATCGCCAGCGTCTTTTAGCTCAACAAAATTCACGCCTTTGACCACGCGGCCCGCGTGCACATCAAGGCAAGGGATGACGCGTTTCGTTAACATGTCAGCATCATGAGCGATTGTTCAACTATCGTTTTAATTAAGTCTTTGGCGTACCGCGCGCCATTGCTTGAGCCTGGGCAAAATCCAAAGTCCCCTCGTATAAAGAGCGCCCGCAAATCACTCCCTCAATTCCTTCGTCTTCATGCACGCACAATAACTGCAAATCTTCCATCCGATGCACGCCCCCTGAAGCGATCACCGGAATTTCGAGCGCTTGCGCCAAAGCCACCGTCGCTTCGACATTGATTCCGGTCATCATGCCGTCGCGACCAATATCGGTATAAATCACCGCATCGACGCCATAATCTTGAAACTTCAAAGCCAAATCGACGACCTCATGGCCGGTCAATTTACTCCAACCATCAGTCGCGACTTTACCGTCTTTTGCGTCAAGGCCGACCATAATTTGACCACCAAACGCGCTACATGCTTCATGCAAAAAACCGGGATTTTTCACTGCGGCCGTACCAATAATAATGGTGTCAATTCCCAAATCGAGATATTTTTCAATCACCATCAAATCACGAATCCCGCCTCCTAACTGGATTTTGATCGTCGCATTGACCTCACGCAAAGCCTGCACAATCCGTTTAATCGCTGGTAGATTTTTCGGTTTACCGTCAAATGCGCCATTTAAATCGACCAAATGTAAACGCTCAGCGCCCAACTCGGCCCAATGAAGGGCAACGGTTTCAGGCGTATTTGAAAAAATCGTGGACTGTGCCATATCGCCTTGCTTAAGACGCACGCACTGACCATCTTTAAGATCAATCGCGGGAATGACTAACATAATGACTGAATAAACAATTAAATAGAAGCACTGATAAAAAACACCTTAAAGCCCGATCACAAAAAAAAACTTAAGGAGACCATGAACAAAAATTTCGTAACAACTGCAAACCAACTTGCGCACTTTTTTCAGGGTGAAACTGCGTCGCAAATACATTGTCGCGCAACACCGCACTGGCAAAAGAGACTTCTGCGTAGTCCGTGATCGCGCAAGTCACTTCGGACCGTGTCGCGTAGTAGCTATGCACAAAATAAAAATAACTGTCCTTCGGAATGTTACGCCACAAAGGGTGTGCGCTCGTTGGCCTGACGATGTTCCAACCCATATGCGGCACTTTACACGCCCCGGCTGAATTCCGCGCCGTCGAATCAGGTGGCGCGAACTTGGCGACTCGCCCTGACCAAAGCCCCAAACAGGGGACATCGCCTTCATCACTGTGCTCAAATAACATTTGCATACCGACGCAAATGCCCAACACAGGTCGCGTTTCTAATGCCGAGCTCACGGCCTCTTGCACGCCTGAGGCCTTTAAAGCCGCCATACAATCGGGCATCGCTCCTTGTCCTGGCAAGACCAAACGGTCGGCCGCATGAATATGTTGTGCCTCATTGCTAATTAACACAGTGGACTCGGGCGCGGCCTGTTGCACCGCATGAGCGACCGAGCGTAGATTCCCCATCCCGTAGTCAACAACAACAATTGTTTGAGATTTAGTCATAACCAAGAAGGCGCGCAGGTAATCTCAAAGCCTAAGCTTAATTTCACCACGAATGATTACAAAACGCCTTTAGTAGACGGTATCGATGTGGCCATTTGCAAATCGGGCGCAACCGCCATTCGCAACGCGCGTCCAAAAGCTTTAAAAATGGTTTCGCACTGATGATGTGAATTGTCGCCGCGCAAATTATCAATGTGCACGGTGCACAGGGCGTGATTGACGAATCCCTGAAAAAACTCTTTCACCAAATCAACGTCAAAATCACCGATCGTCGCCCGCGTAAAGTCAGCGTGAAAAAACAGCCCGGGACGGCCTGAGCAATCAATCACGACGCGCGATAAGGCTTCATCCAATGGGACATAGGCGTGACCATAGCGCGCGATTCCTATTTTGTCGCCCAGCGCTTTTGCCACTGCTTGTCCAATCGTAATCCCCACGTCTTCGATCGTGTGATGCGCGTCAATGTGCAAATCCCCTTTAGCGACCAGAGTCAAATCAAAAGCGCCATGACGCGCGATCTGATCTAACATGTGATCAAAGAAACCAATCCCCGTATCAAGCTGTGACTTGCCCTGACCGTCCAAATTAATATTGACTTCAATTTGTGTTTCTTTAGTCATTCGACTAACAATCGCAGTGCGCATAAAAGACATTAAAAATAATTAAGACATGAAAATCAAACAGGACGACCTAAACGACTCGATAACAAACGACTCGACAACAAATGACGCGACAACAGCTCTACAAAAACCTGATTTTCTGCACGGGTACCTATGGTTACCCTAATACAACGCTCAAGAGACGGCATTCTACTCAGATTTTTAATCAGTACACCCTGCGCGCGGCAATTTTGACAAAAAAACTCGGCAGGATCAGCTTCAACATCAGTTAGTACGGGTAAACGAAGTAACAAAAAATTGGCCGCGCTGTCAAACACCTCGAGTCCATAACCTGACCATTCCTGCAACTTCCGCAAAATTTCCGTACGCTCTGACAAGACGGCATCAATCTGTTCTTGCCAAACGCCTGCTAGGGGCAGCAGCGCCAAAGCCGCCACCTCGGTCAAGCGATTGACGTTATAGGGAGGGCGAACTTTATTGAATTCCGACATTAAGGCCCCTGCCATAAAACCTAAGCGAATTCCCGCCAAACCTAACTTTGAAACCGTGCGCATCACGATGAGATGAGGGAATTCCGATAAACGTGAAAACCAGGTCAGTTTCGCAAAGTGGTAATAAGCTTCATCAATAACGACCAGGCCAATACCATCCATCGCCTCAAGCAAAGCTTCTATGTCAGAACGCGCAAATAAATTACCCGTGGGATTATTCGGATAGGCCAAAAACAATAAAGCGGGCCGATACGCAGCTATCTGCACCAGGATCGTGTGGAGATCAAGAGAGAAATCTGCCTTCAGCGGAACCCCGATAAATTTCATCCCCGCCAGTTTGGCGCTCATCTCATACATAACAAAACTGGGACTGGGCGCCAAGACCACGGCATTATCGCGTGCACAAGCCATGCACAACATGGAGATCAGCTCATCCGAACCATTGCCCAACAGAATGTTATCAAGCGGAATCGCCAAATCAATCGACTGGGTCTCGCGCAATACTTGTTTAAGCATCCGATAGTTAGGATCAGGGTAGCGATTCAGTGGAACCCCTTTGATGGCATTGGCTAATATATTTTGTGCACCTTCAGGTAATCCATAGGGATTTTCCATTGCATCCAGCTTAATCAAGCCACCAGATTCAGGGACTGAATAGGCCGACAAAGCCTGAACATCATCACGAAGGATTGTTTTTAAAAGGGCGCCCTGTTGTTTCTTTGCCATTTTGTTATTTATTAATGAAAGCCCTTGCGCAAGAATGGATAGGGCTTTATTATCCCCTCATCGTTATCGTTACTGATTCGTTACTGA
>JAVKMA010000094.1:0-2031 GCA_031538685.1 Burkholderiaceae bacterium
AGCAACGTGGTTACGCGATCAGTCCCAGTTATCAAGACGCTGATTTAGTGATCGTCAACACTTGTGGTTTTATTGATGCGGCAGTTACCGAATCTTTAGATGCGATTGGTGAAGCCCTCAACGACAACGGGCGCGTGATTGTGACTGGTTGTTTGGGTAAGCGTGAAAACAGCGCGGGCGATAATTTGGTGGCAGCGGTGCATCCGCGTATTTTGGGCGTTACTGGCCCACATCAAACGCAAGAGGTAATGGATTTGGTTTCGACGCATTTGCCGATTGAGCGACCGACTCGCCCGATTCATTTGCCTGCGCAAGGGACCAAACTCACCCCTAAGCATTACGCGTATTTAAAAATTTCCGAAGGTTGTAGCCACAGTTGTTCATTTTGCATCATCCCTGATTTGCGTGGCCCTTTAGTGTCGCGCCCCCTAAAAGACATTTTGGCAGAAGCCAAAATTTTGCTCGATGCGGGAGTGAAAGAATTATTAGTCGTTTCGCAAGATACCAGCGCGTATGGCGTTGATCGCAAAAACAAAGCCGAATTTATTGGCACACAATCGATACGTGCGAATTTTCCTAACTTGGTCGAACAGTTGAGTCTACTTGCCGCACCTTATGCGGCATGGGTGCGATTGCATTATGTCTATCCCTATCCTTCGGTCAAAGAAGTGATTCCTTTATTTGGCAAAGTGGTCGTGCCGTATTTGGATATGCCATTGCAACACGCGCACCCCGAAGTGTTAAAACGGATGAAACGCCCTGCCAACAGCGAAAAAATGTTGGAGCGAATTAGCGAATGGCGCGCGCAATGTCCTGATTTGGTTTTGCGTTCGACTTTTATCGCCGGTTTCCCCAGCGAAACGGCAACAGAATTTCAAGCCTTACTCGATTTTTTACCCTTGGCGCAAATTGATCGCTTGGGTTGTTTTGCCTATTCGCCCGTTGAGGGTGCGCAGGCCAATGCATTAGAGGGTGCCTTATCTGATGACGTTCGCGCCGCGCGTCGTGATCAAGTGATGTTGGTGCAGCGTGATATTTCGGCGGCGCGTTTGCACGCCAAAATCGGCCGCACGATGCGAGTTCTGGTTGATGAGTTGGTTCAGGATGACACGGGTTTTTTTGCTTTGACCCGTTCTGCAGGCGATGCGCCAGAGATTGACGGTAATGTCATCGTCGCCCGTCCACCACGTCATTGGCATGTCGGCGATTGGCGCGAAGTGACCGTGATTGACGCTAATGAATACGATTTGATTGCGCAACCTGGTTCACCAGGTTCAGCTGGTTCAGCAGGTGTATAACAATCGCCAAGCGCATCTAATGTCTTGCCGCATACGCGATAAAAAATGATGACGAATCCCAAAATTTTTGTAAAGTCCTTTGGCTGTCAAATGAATGAATATGACACGCAAAAAATCATTGATTTAATGCACGACAAAGGCAACTGGCAAAGTACCGATAACGCGGAAGACGCTGATTTGGTGGTGTTAAATACCTGCTCAATCCGTGAGAAAGCACAAGAAAAAGTATTCTCTGATCTTGGCCGTTTGCGTGAATTAAAAGAGCGCAAACCCACTATGCGTATTGGTGTTGGTGGTTGTGTTGCGGCGCAAGAAGGCGGCGCAATTTTGCAACGCGCGCCGTATGTTGATGTGATTTTTGGCCCGCAAACTTTGCACCGTTTGCCCGATATGTTGGCGCGTCGTCAATCTGAACAAAAAGCGCAGGTGGATATTAGTTTTCCCGAAATTGAAAAATTTGATCACCTTCCCGTTGCGCGCGTTGATGGCGTCACCGCCTTTGTGACGATTATGGAAGGTTGTTCGAAATATTGTAGTTATTGCGTTGTGCCCTATACCCGCGGCGAAGAAATTTCGCGCCCCCTTGATGATGTTTTGGCGGAGATTGCGTCGTTGTGCGCTCAAGGTGTTCGTGAAGTGACTTTATTGGGTCAGAACGTCAACGCGTTTCGTGGTCAGATGAGTGATGGAACTATTGCCGACTTTGCCTTGTTGTTGGAATATGTGGCCGAAA
>JAVKMA010000007.1:0-8505 GCA_031538685.1 Burkholderiaceae bacterium
ACGGTCAGGATCAACGTACTATTTGTTTAATTCCCTCATCCGCGCATGGCACTAATCCAGCCAGTGCGCAAATGGTTGGTATGCAAGTGGTCGTCACGGCATGTGATGCGGCGGGCAATATCGACATGAATGATTTACGTCAAAAGTGCGCGGAACACAGTACGCAATTGGCGGCGGTCATGGTGACCTACCCCAGCACGCACGGCGTATTTGAAACCCAAATCACGGAACTGTGTGGCTTGGTTCACCAACATGGTGGTCGCGTTTACATTGATGGTGCCAACATGAACGCACTGGTCGGTCTGGCTGCGCCTGGAGCGTTTGGCGGTGATGTCAGTCATTTGAATTTACATAAAACTTTTTGCATTCCGCATGGCGGCGGTGGGCCCGGTGTTGGGCCAGTATGCGTGGTCGCTGATTTGCTACCATATTTACCGGAAATGCAAAACGGAATCGGCGCGATTTCTGCCGCACCTTTGGGTAATGCTTCAGTCTTGCCGATCACTTGGATGTACTGCCGCATGATGGGCGATGCCGGATTGACCCACGCCACTGAAGTCGCCATTTTGTCGGCCAATTACATCAGTACACGTTTGAAAGATTACTACCCGACTTTGTACGCCAGCGCCCAAGGTCATGTCGCACACGAATGTATTTTGGACTTGCGTCCCTTAAAAGACAGCTCAGGCGTCAGCGCTGAAGACGTTGCCAAACGCTTAATCGACTATGGATTCCATGCGCCAACTTTATCTTTCCCTGTCGCCGGCACTTTAATGGTTGAACCTACCGAAAGCGAACCATTGAGCGAACTCAATCGTTTTATCGATGCGATGATTTCGATACGTGCGGAGATTGCACAAATCGAGCAAGGTCAGTGGTCAAAAGACGATAACCCGCTAAAAAATGCGCCCCATACTGCGGCCAGCTTATTGGGCGATAGCTGGGCGCATCCCTATTCGCGCACCTTGGCAGGTTTGCCTAACGGTGATAAAACCTATTGGCCGCCCGTAGGTCGGGTGGATAACGTCTATGGCGATCGCAATTTATTTTGTAGTTGCTCCTCTTAATCTACAAAACCACAGAGCGGTGTTGGTCTATTTATTCTTAATTCAGTTTGTAATTTAGAATCGCGCCACTTGCCAAACAGGTAAGTCATTTTCAACAATTTTTATTTACTTTTTCATTTCTTCTCTCATTTCTTATCTAAGCAAACATGAAAAAATTATTCTTTATCGCTTTATCTGTTTTAGCCGTTCAATTGACCTCGCCTGCTCACGCACAATTTGCCAAACCCGAAGACGCCGTGAAATACCGTAAATCGGTGTTCACCGTTTTAGCCACTCATTTTGGCGGCATTGGCGCGGTCGTAACGGGTAAAGCACCTTATGACAAAGCCACTGCTATCAAAAATGCAGAAATCGTTGCGGCACTCGCTAGCCTTAACAGCAAAGCCTTTCCTACAGGTTCAAAAGACAACAGCAAGGCTAAAGACGCCGTCTGGAGCAAAACAGAAAACTTTCAATCATGCTTCACCAACTTCCAAAAAGAAGCTGACGACTTGTTAGCCGCGGCCAAAAAAGGGGAAGAGGCGGCTTTAAAAGCGCCTTTTTTAGCAGTTGCCAAAACTGTTAAAGAATGTCACGAAACATTCAAGGACTAAGTCTGGCATGACGGCTTAATCTCGTGAGTGGGGTTAGGCTTAGGATTAGGCTTAAACCAGTCAAGTAATATCAGGGCGAGGCGACTCGCCCTATTTTTTTATCGTTTTCTTACGCTTATTTTTACGTTTATGACCAACCCCTATTTGCTCAGTGCGCGCCAAGCTTTAGATATTGAAATTGCGGGCATCGCCTACGTTCGCGACCATTTAGATGATGATTTTATTCGCGCAGTCGATGTTATTTTAGCGACGCGCGGGCCAGTAGTCGTGATGGGGATGGGAAAATCAGGCCACATTGGCAAAAAAATTGCCGCCACTTTAGCCTCAACCGGAACCCCCGCTTTTTTTGTTCATCCGGGCGAAGCCGCCCATGGCGATTTAGGTATGCTCGCGACCAGCAATGTCGTGATTGCTTTATCCAACTCGGGAGAGTCACAAGAAATTATCGCGCTTTTGCCACACTTAAAACGCAGCGCCACCACCTTGATCAGTGTGACGGGAAACCCCGCATCAACCTTGGCGCGCGACTCCGAAATTCATTTAAACGCGCATGTTGAAAAAGAAGCCTGCCCCCTAAACCTGGCACCCACGGCCAGTACCACCGCCGCTTTGGCCCTTAGCGACGCCTTGGCCGTCGTATTATTGGAACAACGGGGCTTCAGTTCCGATGATTTTGCGCGATCACATCCAGGCGGCAATTTAGGTCGACGTTTACTGACACGAGTGGATGACATCATGCGCACGGACGCGCAGCTTCCTCGCGTGTTTGCTGATACTTTAGTCATTGAAGCGCTGTTAGAAATGACCAGTAAAGGCATGGCGATGACCACCGTGGTCGGTAGCGATGACGCATTGCTGGGCGTATTTACGGATGGTGATTTGCGTCGTTTGTTGGAACAACAACCCAATTTAAGCGGCGTCGTGATCAGATCGGTTTTAAATTCCAAGCCTTTAACCATTGAATCAAACAAACTCGCCAGTGAAGCCCTCGCCAAAATGGAAGCGCGCCGCGTCAATCAAATCGTCGTCGTGTCATCAAACACAAACCATTCAAGCAATACGCCCACCAAACTGCTGGGCGCCATTCATATCCACGATTTAACTCGTGCCAAAATTATTTAGAATTCTTTGGTATTCGCTTGGTCGCTCTTTATTCCAGAGATGATTGACTGAACATTAGGATTTTGATTTCAATTTTTCCTGCCACATTTCACTTTTTTGTATATAGCTTTTAAACGAATAGTTCCAATTGCTCGTTTGGGTATTCATCGCTTCGGTCATCAGGCTGGCGAGATTTCTGGCGTTTAACGCCAAGTAAGCATCCGCTTCACCATAGTCGTATTGAATGTCCATCCCAGCGCGTTTGGCAATAGTCATGATGCCTTGGTTTTTGGACAGACAGTGCATGTACAAATAATAAATCGCGCGGTTACGACAGTGCGTCAGCGCATGCCCAAACAAGGCACTGCCCACACCCAAACCGCGCACTTGCTCGTGCACTGAAATTCCAAACTCAGCCATGCGCCCACGCTTGTCTTGGGCAAAAGGTCTGTCGCCATTGTCCGCCGCCATCGGTGCCAAATGCCCGACACCAACCAGTTCTAAATTCACATTAAACACGCCAAAAGTCGAATCATGTTCAAAATCAATATGTTCGATATAGCGGTGAATTTGAGGGTCTTGCACATAACTACCAAAACGTAAATAACGGTCTGACTCATTCAACTGTAAAAAATGCGCCGCAATCACCGGAACATCGTGTGCGCTCAAAGTCTGCACCTGTAGCGGGATGTGACCAAAGTGCACGAGATAATTTTCAGAATACATGCGAATACTCAATCAATACGATAGTTAATCTTTCAAACCTTGTTCAATACATGATCGAAGCGACGTTCACACTGGATCAACGTGCGACATCACGCTTAACACGGGCAATTTTGACTTCACTAAATCACTTGCTTTTAACGCAATATCATGACCTTGTTGCACCGTCGAATTTGCATCTACTTCGATATGAATATCGACCAAAATAAAGTCGCCCATTTTGCGTGTTCGTAAATCATGACAACCTTTAACGCCATCGACGGAACTCACTAAATCAATAATCTGTTTTTGTTCTTCTGCAGACACCGCGCGATCCATCAAATCATGCAAGGCATTCCAGGAAAAAACCCAACCCACTTTGGCGATCATTGCACCGACTAACAACGCGCCTACCGCATCCAAAACAGGAAAACCCAATAGCGCTCCGCCAATCCCAATCGCGACGACAAGCGAGGAAGCCGCGTCAGCACGCGCATGCCAAGCATTCGCGATCAACATTGATGAGCGCACTTTTTTGGCCACCGCCAACATATAGCGAAACAATGATTCTTTAACCACCAGCGCACCCAATGCCACCCACAAGGCCATTGGTTGAATTGGCGCAGCACTAATCGGTATCACAATGTTGTGCACCGCTGACCACAGTACCCCTACACCGACCACCAATAAAGCGATTCCCAAAAATAGGGACGCGGCAGTTTCAAAACGTTGATGTCCGTAATGATGGTCTTCATCTACGTCTTTGCCGCTGTAGCGATTAGCGAACAGCACCACAAAATCAGCCAGCAAATCCGACAAAGAATGAATCCCATCAGAGATCAAACCTTGCGATCCTGAAACGATTCCCGCCAACACTTGCAAAATGGTCAGAACGATATTGACGAGGACGCTAATCCACGTGCTTTTTTGGGCGGCTTTTTGTTTTTCGCTAAAGTCCACGTTTGTTTCAAAACGCTTGTGCTCGTGTTTATGTTCGTTCTTGCGCTCGTGTTTATGCATGAATAAATCAGTCGACATGAAAATTGTTTTTATGTTTTTTTAACAATGCGCGACACCACCATCTGCGCCAACGCCAGATTGCAATGTGGATCGTGAGGATCAGAATATCCCGCAACCACGCCTAGTGCTTCTTCAGGCGTTTTATTTTGGCTCATTTTCCATTTACCTTTGATATCGGTAATCTCAATTTCCAGCCCAACAATGGCTTTGAGCTGCATCGCAATGTAATCATCTGGCGCATCCGAAACTTTCCAAGGGAAGCGACGTTTGTGTTCCATCGCATCGGTGATGTCCTGAACTTGCATTTTCAACCACTCAATGTCATCCCTGATTTTTGGAATGCCTCTTACTTGCACCGTTTCATAATTCCATGTCGGCACGACTTTATGCGTCGTCGCCTTGGTTGGATACCAACTCGGTGTTACATAAGCATCCAGCCCCTGAAACACGATCAGACATTCGTTCAGCCCACCCATTTCTTGCCAATGCGGATTGGCCCGCGCCATATGTGTCACTAATTTTGGAGAACCTTCATCCGCACGATATTGAACAGGAATCGGCGAAGCCAACAAACCTGAAGCGCCGCTACTCACTAACAAACCCAAAGGATGTTGACGAATCAAGTCAATCAACTTATCTAGATTGGTTTCTGCAAAACTGGATGGTAAATACATATGGTTGCATACGGTTACATACGATCTTCAGGAACGCGCTGAATCATTCCGACTTTTGGAAAAATGTCTCAGAACACTGATTCAGAACATTCCCAAATCAACTTACTCCACCGTCACGCTCTTAGCCAAATTGCGGGGTTTGTCCACATCCGTACCACGCAATAACGCCGTGTGATACGCCAAAAGTTGTAACGAAATCACATGCACTATTGGTGACAAATCGCCGTAATGTTCGGGCAAAGTAATGACGCGTACTCCTTCTTCATTAGTGATCTGCGCATCGGCGTCGGCAAATACAAATAACTGTCCCCCACGCGCGCGGACTTCTTGCATATTGCCGTGCAATTTTTCCAACAATTGATCATTCGGTGCGACCACTATCACCGGCATTTCTGAAGTGACCAGGGCCAGGGGCCCATGCTTTAATTCGCCTGCAGGATAAGCTTCAGCGTGGATATATGAAATTTCTTTCAGCTTTAGCGCGCCTTCCAAGGCGATGGGATAGTGTTCACCGCGCCCTAAAAATAAAGCGTTTTCATGTGCGGCAAATTGTTGAGCCCAAGCCATTATTAAAGGCTCCAAGGCTAATACTTGGCTAATCGCCGCAGGTAAATGACGCAAAGATTCTAGCGCTTGTTCGTGTGTATCGCCGGTGACAAAGTCCGGCTTTTTGGCCGCGACTAAAGCTTGCGTCAACACATACAGCGCGACCAATTGCGTGGTGAACGCTTTGGTTGATGCGACGCCCACCTCGATTCCGGCACGCGTGATAAAGTGAAGATCTGTTTCGCGCACCAGTGCAGAACTGGCAACATTGCAGATTGCCAGTGTCGATAGACTTTCTTTGTGATTGAGTGTTTTGGCATAACGCAAGGCCGACAAAGTATCTGCCGTTTCACCTGATTGCGAAATACAAATGAGCAAAGTATCGGGTGACAGTACGGGCGTGCGGTAGCGAAATTCACTGGCGATTTCAACTTTAACGGGCAGACCGCTAATGCCCTCAATCCAATACTGCGCCACCAGTCCCGCATAAAAACTGGTACCGCACGCGATGATGTGAACTTTGCGGCAACGGGTAAAAATTTCTGCCGCCTGCACGCCAAATAATTCCGGCGAGAGTTGTTCAATCGCTTGCAAAGTATCGGCCACGGCGCGTGGTTGTTCAAAAATTTCTTTTTGCATGAAATGGCGATACGGCCCCAATTCTGCCGCTTGGCTAAACGAAATGTCGTGAATCTGCGCACGCGTCACTGCTTGATAAACTGGCGACGCGGCTTTGAGATCACGGGCAAAAATTTGCACGCTCTGGGGACTTAATTCAACAACATCGTATTCTTCCAAGTAAGCAAAGGTATCAACTGAACCGGCCAATGCCATGACATCAGACGCCAAAAAGTGGCCTTTGCCGTAACCCACTACCAGCGGTGATCCCGCGCGCGCGCCGACCAAGATGTCGGGATAATTTTTATCAATTACCGCAATGGAATAAGCGCCTTTTAATTGCGCACAAACCCGTTGTACTGCGTATCGCAAACCGTCATTCTGACGACTTTCGTATGCGACTAAATGCACAATCACCTCGGTATCGGTATCGGACACAAACTCAAACCCTTGCGCCTTTAACTGTGTACGCAAGTTAGCGTAGTTTTCAATAATTCCGTTATGCACCAGCGCAAAACGCTCGCCCGAAAAATGTGGATGCGCGTTATCGGTCGACGGTTTGCCATGCGTGGCCCAACGTGTATGACCAATCGCTAACGATGTACTCACTTGTGCACAGTCTTCGATCAATCCTTGCATCCGACCCGTGCTGCGCCGACGCGCCAATTGTTGATCGGCAATGAACGCCACGCCGCAAGAGTCGTAACCACGATATTCCAATCGTTTTAATCCTTCTAAAATAATTGGCAAGACGTTAGAGATTTTTTCCGATCGCGCTGTTGCGCCAACAATTCCGCACATAATCTGAAGAATAATAAAAATGAATGACGCAATTATCGTCTGAAGCACTGTTTCAAAAACGATTGCATGCATTCATCATTTATCCTGTCACTATCATTGCGCTCTTGATCCACTTTATCAAATTATGCGAATCGCTTCTTGGAACGTCAATTCACTCAAAGTCCGCTTGCCCCACGTATTGCAATGGCTCGCCGATAACCCGATTGATATCTTGTGTTTACAAGAACTCAAAATGACTGACGATAAATTTCCCATCGCCGAACTCGCTGCAGCGGGTTATCAGGCGGTATTTTGCGGACAAAAAACCTATAACGGCGTCGCGACTTTGATTCGCCAAGAATTAGGTACGCCGCTGGACGTGATTAAAAACAATCCTCTGTTTGAGGATCTGCAACAACGCATCATCAGCGCGACCATCAATACGGATGCGGGGCCAACACGCGTCATCTGTGTTTATGTGCCCAATGGTCAAGCACTCGACAGCGATAAATACCAATACAAAATCACCTGGTTAACGGCGTTGCATCGCTGGTTACAAGACGAAATCGCGCGTTACCCACGTCTGGTTTTATTGGGTGACTTTAATATCGCACCAACCGATTTGGACGTACATGATCCTCAAATTTGGCGCGACGGCATTTTGGTCTCACCTAAAGAACGACAGTTTTTACAAGAGTTGATCTCTCTGCCACTCATCGACGCCTATCGGGCCTTACATCCCGACACCAAACAATTCACCTGGTGGGATTACCGCATGATGGCTTTTCGTCGCAATCATGGTTTGCGCATCGATCACATTTTGCACACCCCGAGCTTGACCCTGCAAGCTTGTGGCGTCGACACCGCACCGCGAAAATGGGAACAAGCGTCCGATCACACGCCGATTTGGGCTGAATTTTCGGCATAAGGGCACTTCTATCAATACAGAATGTGCGGATGAAGTGCGAGGCGCACAGCACACAGAAACCGGAGCGTACATACGTACATACAGTACGTGAGGATTTCGCGTACTGCGCAACAAAGCAATTCGCCACAAAAATGAATTGATAGAAGCGCCCTAAAAATTCGCGCCCCTCGAAAACTGTGAAGTATCATCATGCCACCAATAGGCGCATGGAATGTACAGATTATTTTTATTTCAATCAATCACTTAACAGCACAGACACCTTCATGGATGACACCAAAGACTTAGTCCAAGGAATGCGTCAAGCCGCGCGTTATATCCACAGTTTTTGGAGACAAACCGTGGTGATAGCAATTCCGGGTGAGTTGGTACAACAAGGCCTACTGCCGACTTTAGCGCAAGACATCGCTTTATTAAAAGCGGTCGGCATTCGCGTCGTGTTGGTGCACGGCATTGGCCCGCAAGTTGAAGAACAACTG
>JAVKMA010000095.1:0-5523 GCA_031538685.1 Burkholderiaceae bacterium
CACAAAATCAATCGCCACTGATTTGGTTAAACCGATCACCGCCGCTTTACTGGCCCCATACAAACTACGATTGGGCGCGCCTTTCAAACTCGACGCAACTGAAGCCATGTTAATAATCGACCCTGATTTTTTGGCGACCATGCCAGGCAACCATGTTTGAATCGTACGCAGCATCGATTTCACGTTTAAATCAAAACTAAAGTCCCAGGCCTTGTTATCGATTTCTAAAATCGTCCCATGATGAACATAGCCAGCACAATTGAACAAAATATCAAGCTCACCGATGAGCGCATAGGCAGTCTTAACCGATTGATCATTCATGACATCCAAATAAAGTGTTTTTAAATTCGGATGTTGTTCTGCCCCGAGCGCGGCAAGCGCTTCTTTATTCACATCAGTTGCCCACACTATCGCACCCGCTTCAAGCAATGCCAAAGCGCTTGCACGGCCGATTCCTTGTGCGGCAGCGGTTACAAGAGCCGTTTTTCCAGCAAGTCGTAAGCTCATATCTTTCCTTAAATATTGTAAAAACGTTCTGCGTTCGCCCCAAAAATATCGGGGCTATTGAGACTATCGGGCATTAAGGCTTGTGCCCCTAAAAACCAATCGCGATAGGTGGTTCGCAGCGTTACTGGCGGCCAATCCGAACCCCACATCAAGCGCTTTGTGCCAAAGGCGTCATACAAAACTTTGGCATACGGCGCTAACACTTCAAGCGGCGCGCCAGGTTCAGCTTCGGTAATCATGCCTGAAAATTTGCACATTACTCCTGTTTCATTGGCGATCTCTCCCATTTGTCTGGCCCAATCATCAATCTCGCGTTTTACAATCAAAGGTTTCATACCGTGATCGATCACCACACGCAAATTCGGTTTTCGTTGAAACAAACGCGCAAACGGTGCCAAATGAATGGGGTAGCCCAAAGCGTCAAAAGTCAAACTCATTTCTTCAACTGCATCAAAAGCCCATTGAATATCGGGGCGATCCAACCACCGCGGATCAGTCTCATCTTGCACCATCGGGCGCACGCCGACAAATTTTGGATGTTGTGCAAAACATTCCAATTGTTTTCGTGAACTGGGCGATAAAAAATCGATCCAACCCACTACAGCTTTAATTTCAGGCACCGCATCGGCAATTCCTAAAATGTATTCTGTTTCGGCCGTGGTGTTGGCCGCTTGCACCAAGACCGCTTTGGTAATGCCTAAATCGCGCATATACGGCAAAGAATCAGCGGGCAAAAAATCGCGTCGTAATGCAGCGATTCCGGCACCCATTCCGGCAGAATCCATCCAAAAATAATCACCACGAGAAGTACGCCAAAAATGCAAGTGCGAATCAACCAAAGCCATTTTTAATCCTCGCTTTAATAAATTACGACAATATCAAAGTACCAAGATTCCAAGCTACACCAGTGCCGCTGATCGAGGCGCTTGGCGCAAAGGCAGGCAGGCAGGTCCAACCGGATCAAATGATTTATAAGTCAAAATAAATTCCTGATGGCCCAATTGTTCGGACTGACTGAATTGGCCTTGTGCCACACTCACCACCAGATCAAAAATTTCTTGACCGACCTCATCAATACTGGCTTGACCTTCTAAAATTTTCCCCGCATTCACATCCATGTCGTCGGACAGGCGCGCGAATGTCGCAGGGTTGGCGCACACTTTGATGACCGGACTAATCGCCGAACCCACTACCGAGCCACGCCCCGTGGTAAACAGCGTTAAATGCGCGCCACAGGCAATCATTTCAACGATTTCGGCGTTGTCCGAAATATTGGGGAAGCCAAATCGAACTTCACCATCGGGGACAACGTCTAATAAGTACAGCCCACCACCATTGCCAACTGACGGTGGAATGTCACCGGGTTTAATAATGCCGACAATCGGCGAATCGCCACTTTTGGCATATGCACCCAATGATTTTTCTTCTTGCGTGGTCAAGCCACCATCGGCATTTCCCTGCGCGAAACTGCCATGTCCCAACACGCTGTAATAGTGCCCTGCTTTTTGCACACAGCGCACAATTTCCTCACCTAGTTCTGGTGTGAGCGCACGACGCTGCATATGGAATTCACAACCAACGAGTTCGCCCGTTTCTTCAAAAATACAGGTTGCACCGCGATCAATCAAACGATCAAACGCACGACCCACGGCTGGATTAGCGGTGATTCCGCTGGTCGAATCTGATCCCCCACACACCGTTGCGATCACTAACTCACTTAGCGCCATCGGCGCACGCGGCGTATTGTGTAAAGACGCTTGTGCCATTTTTACCCACTCAACTCCATGTGCAATCGTGCTTTTGGTGCCGCCGACTTCTTGAATCGTCAAGGTATGAACAGGACGACCACTTTCTTGAATCGTCTGATCCAAACTGCGTTTATTAAAACTCTCGCATCCCAAAGACACCAACAAGACTGCCCCAACATTGGGGTGGGTCAACAATTGCCGCATTTGTTTATCCGCGTATTCGTTGGGATAACAACCAGGAAAACCAATTAAATGCACTGGTGCATCAGTCGAGTGACGAAACGCCACCGTAATTTCACGCGCAATGTGATGCGCGCATTCAACCAAATAGGCGACTACAACGATATTGCGAATACCTTTGCGACCATCAGCGCGTAAATAACCTTGAATCGGAAAATCAGAAGTTTCTGTCAACATAGGATTGAACACCGCGATAAAAATAGAAGCGATTTAATTGAATACGAATCAATGAGTCGTAACAAATTTGCGCCCTTGATCCGCCAAGGTATAAGTCGGCAAATAGTCACTCTCAAGATTGTGTGTATGGATATGGGCGCCGATCGCGATTCTTGCACTCGCCGTACCAATAATCGCGCCATAGCGCAAAACCTTGCTACCCGCTGGAATCAAGGTGCGCGCCACTTTATGGCCGATCATGATGGCCTGAGGTAAGAGTACCGTTTGCCCATCAATCAAGACTGCCTCGCCCGCCGCTAGGGCGCGAGTCGCGATGACGCAGTTGTCCTTTGGATGCACCAACAATAACAATACCGCTTGATCTTTCTGTGCATCCAAGCCTGTCCCCTTTTATATTGTTAGCCGGATAAATTTTGGTAAAGACGGCCTACCCAGCCTTCTAATGTCTCTTTTGAAATCTGTATTTATAGAATTGTCCTGTGCCTGAAGTTTCGCATTTCATTCGTTTTAAGGTCTCCTTAATTGCTTAAAAGGATTATTGGTCAGGCCAATTTGTGCCGCAGTATAGATACTTTCTCCCATCTGGTCAATCAACAACCCGATTAAAAACCTTCTGATTCAAGTTTGGCTTTTTATCTTGCCTCTATTGTCACTATTGCCACAAAACGCGATTGATCTCAACGGAATTAGCGTGGTCGGATAAAGTCAAAACACCCTCTTGCACAGTCGCGCACAACTGCATACTACGATTCACTAGAGGAATTAGGGCATTGGCTTGTGTTGCAGGAATTTGCCACACTGCCAAATTATTAAAGCGGATCAGCTTTTTTTGTATTCCCTGCCACCAAATTTCGGACGCATGATTAAACGCATAGACCAGCACCTGTTGCGAGCGTCCGCAGGCTTTAGCGATCGGTCGCTCCTCAGGTTGCCCGACTTCAATCCACATTTGGTTTTGTCCAATCCAATCACGCAACCACACATCAGGCTCATCCGGACTGGCTAAGCCTTCCCCAAAACTCCACTGTCCATCACCGCGACAGGCTTCTTGCAATTGATATGCGTGATACGCCAGAGCGACCAAACGAATCATCAAACGAAGGTCTGTTTCACTGGGATGGCGCGCCAAAGTCAGGGCATGATCGGCGTAATAGTGGTGATCAATATCAGCAATTTGCAGATTCGCTTTAAAAATCGTGGATTTCAATGCCATGAGCTGGAGCTTAAATCTCGGTCATTTCAAACTCTTCTTTGCGCGCACCGCATTCTGGACAAATCCAATTCGCGGGAACATCTGCCCATAAAGTGCCTGGCGCTAAACCGTCTTCAGGTGCACCCTTTTCTTCGTTGTAAATCCAACCGCAGACTAAGCACAGATAAGTTTTGTATTCGATCATTTCGAGTTACTCATAAAATAAATAAGTCTAACTATAAACAGTGCGAGGACAATCCGTCAGAACTCGTCTTGCTCTGCGCGCGATGAAGACGATGCAAACGATGCAAACGATGCAAACGATGAACGCGAGGAAGTTTCTGTAGACACAACATCCTTTTTATTGACTGACACCGCGCGTGAAAAATTCATTTTTTGACGCGAACGAATCAAACCAACCAAGCGCCTGGACTTGACTTCTTTAATGGCTTCCAGCAGATAGGCCGCGCCAAACATCGGCCACCAACGCAATCCTGCGCATTCAATTGAACTCTTGTGCACGTTTTCTACACCATACCCCTCCAAGGCCTGAGTCAAACCACTGGCGCGTGGCCAGCGATACCCTCCCATGCTGCTACTGCGCGGGTTATAACCCAGCAATTGCAACCAGTCCTTCAATCGCAACATCGATAAGAGCGCCGTTTGTTGCGGGACGCATAGCTCGACGATCGAACGACGTCGCCAAGATTGCAATTTGGCTTGCCAGCGCGCGCACAAAGACCATAAACTCAAGGTATTAAATCCCACCAAGATGATTCGTCCGTGCGGCGCTAACACACGATCCACTTCGCGTAATAAACGATGTGGTTCGCTGCATAACTCTAAGGTGTGCGGCAAGATAACCAAATCAATTGAATCAGAACGAAACGGTAAATCGCTGTAGTGCCCGACAATCACATCCAATTTCGGGCACGAATTGATTTCCAAGCTCGAATCATTGACAGGCATCGGCATTTTTTCAACATAAACCCAACGATGGCTTATCCGACTGGCACTTAAATAATTGATGTCGGGCGCACCAACTTGCAACGCGTGATAACCAAAAATATCGCGTACCGTATGCGCCAAACGTTCTTGCTCCCACGCCACAATATAGCGTCCATAAGGCGTTTTGGCCCAGCTCCCCAATTCATCTGGGCCGATGTTGGCGCGCAAAGTGGTTCGTGTTACTGTATCCATGTTTTTTTAATCCTTATTTTTGGCAAGCCTTAATTTGGTAAACCCTCACTTGGCAAGCCCTCATTTAGCAAACTCTGCATTTAGCAAACCCTAATAATGTCTCAATACACCGCTGATGCCGCGCATCACGTCACACATAATGTTACACACGGCACTTTGACTGTGCAAGCAGTTCGAGCGTTTAAGGATAACCTGATTTGGGTCATCTCAAAAGGCGATTGTTGTACGATCGTTGATCCGGGTCAAGCCGCCCCCGTGTTAGCACATTTGCAAATGACGCATCAAAGTTTGAGCGATATTGTGATCACACACCATCATCACGATCATATCGGCGGCGTTGAGGAATTATTGCTTGCCTATCCCAAAGCCAAGGTGTGGCGCGCCAGCGAAACCTTAGCGCTCCCCCAGTTCATCACAGTGCGCCAAGGCACGATCACACTTAAACAATGGGCAACTCCA
>JAVKMA010000001.1:0-1722 GCA_031538685.1 Burkholderiaceae bacterium
AGCATGGGTTGTTTAATTTTTCAGAACTGTTAGCTTGTCCACTTTCGCATTAGAGAACGCATTACTTTTGCACCAACCGTAAAGTCGAGTTACTGCAAATCGTGTTACGAGTAAATAGAAATGTCCGCTTTTAGAATTAATGAAATGTCCGCATTTGTTTGAACTGCCAAAGCTGCGAAGGGCGTAGCCCGAAGCGGCTTTGGCAGTTCAAGCGGTCGATGATGTTGGGGCGGTACATAAACCCATCATCACGACCGAATTACTTGCCAATAACGTGCATTATCCCGTAGTCCCGTTTTTAAGCTCTTCAAACTGATCCACTAACAATTCGCCCTGATCGTCATACTTCGCCAGCAAGCGCGGGCCATGATATAGACTGATTTGACCTTGGGTATCAATACGAACTTGAACCTTGGCTCTGACATAATGGTGACGATGCCTATCGGCTGGGATTTGGAGTTTTAGCTTTTTGTAACTCACGCAATTGTCGTTGCTCACCACACGTTCGTGGCGTTCGCTCAAAATCTCATCCACATCAAAGCCTCTGAGAGGCACATAGGCTGTGCCTTCTTGGGCTGCGACCACAGCAAAGTGCTTGTTAAAGTTGGGCATGTACACCTCTTGGAGATACGCATTGGCCGTTTGCACAGCGGTAATGCCTGCACTGGCTAACTCTTGCGGTAGTCTGCCTTGGTGCGTTTTAAATGCCCGCTCAGAGCGTCCACGCGCTTGTGGACTGTAGGCGGCAATCATCTCAATGCCCAAGCGCTGCATGGCCTTGCCAAACTGTGTCAGATTGACTTTATCGACTTTACCGCCCGCTGTAGGGGTGCTCCAGTAGTGCGCACCTCTGTCGCTGTAGAAGCTGCTGGGAATGCCCTTTGTTTGCAAGACGGCCTTGATACCGGCCATGCTGGAGGCGGTGCCTTCTTCGGGTACAAAGCGCATGTCTAAGTGTTCGCCTGTTGAATCATCCATCGTCACGACCAAGTCCCATACCGCGCCAGCTACCCAGCGGTGTGTGCTGGCATCTTGGTGAATCATCATGCCTGGCAAGGCTTTGCGTTCTCGTTTGATGCGGTGCTTACCTCTTGCTTTGGCAACTTTGACTAGTTGCTGGCCTTGCAACACGGATTTAACCCAGCTGTAGCTGCGGGTGCGTCCGTCTAGACCGCCTCGGTCTTGATAGATTTGATGAAAATGGCGCACGTTGTAGTTGGCAAAGTTGTTTCGGTACAGGTTTGCTAGTTTGAGGCTTTCGTCTGCCGGTGCTTTGCGCCGACTGGCTTGGTTGAGCCGTTTGTCCAACAGCGCGTCCATGCCAGAGGCTTCGTATTTGACTATTTGGCGTCTGAAGGTGCGTTCACATATACCCAGTATTTGCGCTGCCTCTGATTGAGTTAATCGTCCCGTTTCCCAGTCTTCGTAGGTTTGTATAAATCTCATGCTTCTTGTTTCCTGCAACCATGCTGCCCGCTTCATATTGAGCCCTCCTAGACTCAATTCTTAAAGCGGACATTTCATTTGCTAAAAACAGGACATTTCATTTACTCGCTACACCTATGTGTTGAACACCGATATCTTTCATCAAACGCGCTACCATCGTCACGCGCTCTGGTGCAATATCACCTTCGTAGGGACAACCAACCGCACACAAAATTGAGCCTCGTACTTTTATATTTTGGACAATGCAGCTGAAACCATGGGGCTAAATCGCTCAAT
>JAVKMA010000096.1:0-6939 GCA_031538685.1 Burkholderiaceae bacterium
AATTCAATTAATGTCATCCTCGCTGCGCCCAATGGTTTTTGTGCGGGCGTCGTTCGTGCGGTAGAAATTGTTGAGCGAGCATTACAAAAGTATGGTGCGCCAATTTATGTTCGCCATGAAATCGTGCATAACGAATATGTAGTCGATGATTTGCGTCGTCAAGGCGCTATTTTTGTCGATGAATTAGACGAAGTCCCGTGCGGTTCACGCGTCATTTTTTCAGCACACGGTGTCTCAAAAGAGGTACAAAAAGATGCAAAAAAACGAGGTTTATTTGTATTGGACGCAACTTGCCCCTTGGTGACGCGAGTACATCATCAAGTTGAAAAACTGTCAGAAGAAGGCCGCGAAATCATTATGATTGGACATTTAGGGCATCCTGAAGTTGAAGGAACTATGGGGCAAATTAAAACCTTGATTCATTTGGTTCAAAATGAGAGCGATGCTGAAAATGTGATGATTCAAAACCCTGAAAAAGTGTCGTATGTGACGCAAACAACGCTTTCGGTTGACGACACCAGTGCGATCGTCAATGTTCTCAGGCAACGCTTTCCGCATTTAGAGGGAATGACAAAAACCGATATTTGTTACGCCACTACGAACCGTCAACAAGCGGTTAAGGTCATTGCTCAAGAGGTCGCTTTGGTGATTGTGAGTGGCAGTCAACGCAGTTCAAATTCATTGCGTCTATTGGAATGTGCGCAAAAATTAAATATCAATGCGTATTTAATTAACGCGTCGCAAGATATCTGCGCGACTTGGTTAATGGGTTGTAGCAGTGTCGGTGTAACGGCTGGTGCATCAACGCCTAATGCTTTAGTACTGCAAGTATTGGCACGGTTGAAGGAGCTGGGTGCTGGCAGCGTGCGAACTTTACAAGTTAAAGAGGAAAAGGCGACTTTTTCGTTACCAAAAGAATTGCAGTTTTAATCAACGAAAAAGAGTTTTTACCAATTAACGCTGTTGGTAAGAACGGGGGGACTACCGTATTAGTTAGCAATACCGTTTACTGAGGAGTCAAGATGTTGTCGCGAGTGATTCTTTGTTTTTTGATCAATTGGCTCAGTGTTGGGCTATTGATCTTCTTTTCGTGTGCTGCCTTGGCAGAACCTTCATTGACTAATGAGGAGGTTTCGTTGAGTCAAAAATTTGCCGATGATCTTGCCCAGCGTGCCCGCGCAGCAGCGCAAAACTTAGAACGCGAAATTCAAAAAAATGCTCCTACGGTTTCTTTGCAATCCGCGCAGGCAGCTATTGATAGCAAGGAGATACCGATAGATATTCAGTGCTTTCCAATTAAGCAGGTAATTTTCGTCTTACCAGATCAGGTACTGCCAAGTGTCCGCAATCACTACAACCCAGCTAATGGTCAAGGGCCAATTTTATTTTTAGTCAAGCAAGCGCAGCCCTACGCGCATCGCTGTATTGGTAAAGAGGGACTTAACCATTTACTTAAAAACCTCAACCAGAGCTTGGTAGAGGAGGGCTACACCACTACTAAATTGGGGTTGGGCGCACAAGATTTAAGCAATGGGACGATTCAGTTGAGCCTCATTCCCGGTGTGGTGGGTCAGATTGTGGCTAAAAATGCCAGTTCAGACAAAACTCTCTGGGGTACGATTAAGAATGCGTTTCCGGCTAAAACAGGGACTATTTTTAATTTGCGTGATCTTGAGCAGGGCTTAGAGCAACTAAAACGCCTGACCTATCAGGAAGTAGAGATGGACATTGTGCCAACGCCGTTAGTGGGCGTATCGGATATCGTCCTATCGCTTAAACGCACGAAGCCTTGGCGGTTGTCGTTGACTTTGGATGATAGTGGTGGCCGCACGACCGGAAAATTGCAAGCCGGTGCCAATGCTACATTTGAAAACCCATTGGGAGTTTCCGATATCCTGACGCTGGGTCTGAATCATGACGCCAATCAACAAGCCGATCAATACGGGACTAGGGGAAATAGCCTGTCTTATCAGATGCCCTATGGGTACTGGTTATATGGGATTTCGCTTAATCGTAGTCATTACTATCAAACTGTTGTTGGTCATGCCAGTAGCTTTGTTTCTAGCGGTGACTCATCATCTTGGGAAGCCAAGGCGAGTTGGCTGTTTCAACGTGATCAAATACAAAAAAATAGTGTGCAATTACGATTGGGCCACAAAGTAAGTTCTTCCTACATTGACGATACCGAGATTGAGGTGCAACGGCGTAAAACTAGTTTTGTCGAGTTAGCGTGGATTCACAAGCGTTATTTCGGCGAGGCTCAGTTAGACTTGACGCTGGCACACAAGCAAGGAGTGCCCTGGTTTGATGCACAGGATGATCTGGTTGGGGTAGGCAGTACGACGACTCCTGGTAGCCCCAACCCCACCTTTTTTTATCGTTTGCAAACACTCGATGTGAGTTATGCGATGCCGCTCTCTCCTAAAGAAAATTTCGCCAAATACAACACTTTGTTGCGTTTACAACACACCACTTCATCGCTGTACGCCAGTGAATGGTTTTCGATCGGCAATCGCTACAGTGTGCGCGGTTTTGATGGCGAAGAAACCTTGTCGGCAGAAAAAGGAGCGTACTGGCGTAATGAGATGGAATTTAATTTACCGTGGCAGGGCCATACTTTTTTTACCGCCTTTGATTTAGGCCGAGTTTGGGGAAGTAATACACAGTACCTGGTCGGAGCCGCATTAGTAGGGACTGCGATTGGTTGGCGCGGAGCTTTGTTTAAGGGGAATCAATTTGAGGTATTTATGGGCTTGCCGGTGGTGGCACCTTCAGGATTTAAAACGGCGAATCCCTGTTATGGTTTTAATTTGAGTTACCAGTTTTAAGAGGAGAATCAAAATGAACAAGACGAACTATCGCGTTATCTTTAACTTAGCCAGAGGCCTATTCATGGCGGTAGCAGAAATTGCGCGCAGTCACGGCAAATCTGTACAAGCGCGCACGGGGAGCAGTCGGAACCACATGTCCAGACAGATAGCGCGCTTTACTTTATCAGCTTTGAGTTGGCACACTTATCTAGCGCGACTACCTTTGGTGACGGAGTTTTTTTCGACATTTGTTTCTTTAGGGGCGGTGTTGAGTTTGGGCAGTGCAATGCACATCGTACAAGCGCAACAGATTGTGGCCGACCCTAATGCTGGCGTACATCGCCCAACGGTTGACGTTACTCAAAATGGTTTGCCTTTGGTACAGATCGCTACACCTTCAGCGGCGGGAGTCTCGCGCAACGTTTACAACAACTTTAATGTGGGGACGGGTGGTGCCATACTGAACAATAGTCAACAGGTGATGCAAACTCAATTGGGTGGCCTGGTGGCCGGTAATCCTTATTTAATTACTGGAACTGCAAGAGTTATTTTGAATGAAGTGTCCAGTACTAATCCAAGTCACCTGAACGGATATATGGAAGTGGCGGGAAGTCGTGCCGAAGTGGTGATTGCCAATCCTAACGGTATTACCTGTGACGGCTGTGGCTTCATCAATACCAGCCGAGGCGTGTTAACTACTGGTACGGCGGTGTGGGGGGCCAGTGGTAGTCTGGATGCTTTTCGAGTCTCCAAGGGGCAGATCACGATCAGCGGTGCTGGATTAAATGGCGGCAATGTCGATCAGTTGGATTTGATTGCCCGTAGCGTGGCAGTCAATGCGGGTCTATGGGCGAATCAAACACTGAACGTGATTACCGGTGCTAATCAGGTAGCCTATCAAAACTTAGGCGTGAGCGTGATTGCCGGAGAGGGGAATGTCCCAACGGTAGCGATTGATGTGGCTTCTCTGGGCGGGATGTATGCCGGCAAGATTCGCTTATTGGGCACCGAGTTAGGCGTGGGCGTCAGAAACATGGGTAATCTGGCCGCCAGTGGCAATGAGTTCAATTTAGATGCCAATGGTCAAATTATCTTGAGCGGCAATACCACCGCGAAAGGGGATATCAACATCGTGACCAGTCGCGGTTTGACAAATAGTGGAACGGTGTATGGGCGGGGTAATACAACAATTACAAGCTACAGCGGTAACGATACCAGTATCAATGGTCAATTAGATAATCGCGGCACGATTGCTGCACAAGGTAATACCCGCGTGATGGCGCAAAGCGTGACGAGCAATGGCAGTTTTGGGGCTGGGGTCAATGACAGCGGTGTGGTTACGCAAATCGGCAAAGGCGATTTAACGGTGACGAGCGCCTTTGCATTACAAGCCTGTGGAACCGCGGTCAGCGGCAAGGAAATGAACTTAACGGCCAGCACTATCGATGTAAGCCAGTCCACTAACCAGGTGGGGGGTAACTTGAGCATCAACGCAAGTACCGGTGCGTTAAATCATCGTGCGGCCAATACCTCGGTGGGAGGTACAAGCACTTTGAAGACAGCCACGAACATGAACAATCGCGACGGGCGCATCAGTTCCATGGGCAATCTGCTAATCAACGCGAACTCCCTCGACAATACGACCGGACGCGTACTCAATGGGGCGGGTGGTACCGCAGATATTGAGCTGTCTTTAAGTGCTTCTTCTGATAATCGCGTTATTAACTTAGGAGGCACGATTGCCGCGACTAATGATTTAAAGATAGATGTTTTTGCGTTAACGGGTGATGGGATATTGCAAAGCGGGCGAGATACGCGCTTGACCTTGCAGGATAGTTTTATCAATACCAACCAGGGTCAGGTCAGCGCCAATCGAAATTTGAATCTCAGCACTTTGGGCAATGTGACGAATAACGGTACGGTGACGGTGGTGGCCAATCTAACCGTACGTGGTCAGGACTTTAACAATACAGGCCAGGTCAGTGCAACTCAAATACAGATAAATAGTGCGGGCAATGTAACCAACAGCGGTAATTTATCAGCGGTCGATCATTTAGCAGTGGCGACGAATAATCTGAATAACAGTGGCACGATAGGTGCGACTGAAATGCACTTAACCCTTGGTGGCTATCTCGAAAATAGCGCGAACCTAAGCGCGACTGGTAATCTAACGATAACTGCAACTGATCTTGGCAATAGTGGTCAGATACTGGCGCAGATCAGTACCTTGAATCTGTCCGGTAATATGAACAACTATGGGCAATTTAATGCAGGATCAGTTGAGTTACGCGCGCAAGGTAATTTCCTCAATAGTGGTAATCTGACCACAATCGGTAAGCTGCAGGTGGTAGTCGCGAACTTGACTAATAGTGGCTTAATCAATGGCGGTGCATCACGCATAGAGGCTGCGGCGCAATTGGACAATAGCGGCAAAATCTATGGCGATCATCTGATGTTGGCGGCGCAGACGCTGAACAACCACGATGGCGCAGTTATCGCCGCGCGAGAACAATTGGATATTGGGGCGGATCGTCTGAGCAATTTAGAAAGAGCCTGGCTCTACAGCGTGGGAAATTTGACCGTCGCGGGCGCGCTGGATAGTTCAGGCAATGCAATCGGTACGGCCAGCCGCATCATCAATGCCTCTTCAAAAATCGAATCGGATGGTGATATGAGCCTGCAAGCTGCGAGTACGCTGAACCGGAATGATCACTTTACGACGAGTCAGCCGGTAATTAATACATCTTCACACGATGAAATAAGATATGACGATAGAGATTATTATAGAAATATCTACAATCGGGTTATTACCAATACCACTGTAGTAACGACAGAGCCTGGACAGATATTGACAAGTGGAAACTTGTCATTGTCTGGAGATGTAACCAATGATAAAAGTCAAATCGTAGTAGGTAAAAATTTGACCGGTAGCACGCAAAATATCACCAATGTGGATGCGTCGGGCCAGTGGATACAAACCGATAGGGGCACGGCGATATTTCATGATGCATCTTGGCATGGGTATCTCTACGGATGGAAATACGATGATTATTTCTCTGTCTACGCTCCCGCACCAGTGATTGTCTCCACCAACTTAAACGTCTTTTCCACTCAAACCCATACGGCACCTCTGGCGTCGACTGGAACGGTGCAATCAGCGGCTTCTGCGCTAGTGGTTTCAGCGGTTAAAGCGGTGGTGGCCAGTTCCGTGCCAACCGGTAATGGCCTGAACTTGACCCTACCTAACAACAAGCTCTACAAAATTGATCCGAACCCGACCCAAAAGTATTTGATCGTAACGGACCCTAATTTTTTGAATAACAAAGCGTTTTTATCCTCGGATTATTTTATTAGTCGTATTTCGATTGATCCTATAGTGACGCAAAAACGCCTGGGCGATGGGTATTACGAACAAAAATTAGTTAATGAGCAGATACTGCAATTAACCGGTCGCCGCTTCGTGGACGGTTATCAAAACGCCGAGGCCGAGTTTCAAGGGCTGATGGAGAACGGCATTGCCGCGGCCAAGGAGTTTCAGTTAAAGCCAGGGATCAAGCTCAGTGGCGCACAGGTAGCGGCCTTGACACACGATATCGTGTGGCTGGAGGAAACCACGGTCACACTTTCTGATGGCAGCCAAGAAAAAGTACTCACTCCTACGGTCTATCTGGCGCGGGTAGGGAAGGATGATTTGAAGCCCACGGGTAGCTTGATTGCTGCTAATGATATTGACTTAAAAATGGCCGGTAATTTAAGCAATGGTGGAACGATTAATGCCAATAAAAAAATTCTACTGGCGGCCAATAACATCGACAACAGTGGAACGATCAAGACACTAGAGAAGGGTGCGATATTGAATATCAGTGCGAAAGAAAACATGACGAGTTCGGGTTTGATCAGTGGGGATAAGGTGGAACTGTCGGGTAATGATGTGAAATTAACGACGACGATGATAGAGAGTCAGGGTGGCAGTGGTAGACGGACGGGGATAGGGAGCTCGTCTAGTGTGATGGGGAAAGATATTCAGATCACGGCGAATCGGGATGTGGTGATAGAGGGTGGGAAGATTGCGGGGAGCAATACGGTGGAGATTAGCGCGGGAAGGCATCTGTTGGTGAGTGCGGTGAAA
>JAVKMA010000097.1:0-4340 GCA_031538685.1 Burkholderiaceae bacterium
AGTGCCTGGTGGCAAAACTTGGGGCAGGAGTTTTTATCCTCGCTTAAAGTCGCACCAGAACCCGCGGTTGAATCAACACCAGAATCAGTGGCGAAATCAGCGCCTAAAAAGCCCGCGCCAAAAAAATCAGCACCAAAAAAATCAGAACCAAAGTCGGTTTAATCTCATCGTCTCGTTTTTACTCACATCAAAATCTTTATTTTTATGAGTTCTCAAAAATACTTTAGCAATGGCGTCACACCGGTACAAATTGGTGTGGTGATGGGGTCAACTTCGGATTGGGCAATCATGTGTTTTGCGACCGAGGTGTTGACCGAATTCAAGATCGGTTTTGTCGCGCAAGTAGTGTCCGCGCATCGTATGCCGGACGAATTATTCGATTACGCCGAATCCGCACGTGGCAAGGGTTTGCGCGCCATCATCGCGGGTGCTGGCGGGGCCGCGCATTTGCCTGGGATGTTGGCGGCAAAAACGAGCGTGCCGGTTTTGGGAGTACCGATTCCCAGTAAATATTTACAAGGAGTCGATTCTTTGCATTCCATCGTACAAATGCCGCGTGGCGTTCCGGTCGCCACTTTCGCGATTGGTGAAGCGGGTGCAGTCAATGCCGCTTTGTTCGCCGCCGCGCTGTTAGCGGCCAATGATGCGCAGGTGCAAATTGCTTTGGATTCTTATCGGAATGCGCAACACGCCTTGGCATGCAACAGTGTTTTGGAATAAGCCTTTCGTCACAAAGCATATTGTGAAAACAGATGTTTACAAACACATCAAAAGGGCACTTCATCCGCACATTCTGTATTTATAGAAGTACCCAAAAATCACCAATAAAAAATCACCAATAAATAATGCTTGAATTTACTTTGCATAAAACCGAGGGACGCGCGCGTTTGGGCGAAATCCGTTTGAATCATGGTGTGGTGCCCACGCCGATTTTTATGCCGGTTGGCACTTATGGCACGGTAAAAGCCATGCGACCGGCGGATTTGCAGGCGATAGAAGCCCAAATTATTTTGGGCAATACTTTTCATTTGTGGTTGCGCCCGGGCACGGAAGTGATTCGGCAATTTGGCGGCCTGCATCAATTCATGGGCTGGGGTGGCCCGATTTTGACCGATTCGGGCGGGTTTCAAGTGTTCTCTTTGGGCGCGTTGCGCAAGTTGAGCGAGGCGGGTGCGACATTTGCGTCGCCGCTAGATGGTGCCAAATTATTTCTGTCCCCTGAACGCGCGATCGAAATTCAAACGGTGTTGAATTCGGACATCGTGATGCAACTGGATGAATGCACCCCCTATGCGATAGGTGAGCAAGTGACCACGCACACACAGGCGGCCGCATCGATGCAAATGTCCTTGCGTTGGGCCCGACGTTGTCAAGCCGAGTTTGAGCGTCTGGCCAACCCCAACGCGCTGTTTGGCATTGTTCAAGGCGGAATGTTTGAGTCCTTGCGTGCTGAATCGGCAGCGGCTTTAGCGCAACTGAATTGCGATGGTTATTCCATCGGTGGATTAAGTGTGGGCGAACCTAAAGAGGAAATGTTACGCGTCTTGGATTTTGTCGCGCCGCATCTGCCAGCGCATAAACCGCGCTATTTGATGGGCGTTGGCACGCCTGAGGATTTGGTCGACGGTGTGGCTGCGGGGATTGATATGTTTGACTGCGTGATGCCTACGCGCAACGCTCGCAACGGTTGTTTGTTCACGGCACAGGGCGAGATCAAAATCAAAAATGCGCGTTACAAAAACGACGCGACGCCCTTGGATGCGGGCTGTACTTGTTACACCTGCCAAAATTTTTCACGCGCGTACTTGCATCATTTGTTTCGCTGTAAAGAAATTTTGTCGGCGCAATTGAACACGATTCACAATTTGCACTATTACTTAAATCTGATGCAAGATATTCGCAGCGCCTTGGTGCAAGGACGATTTGAACAATGGCGCAAAGAATTTCATTCGCGTCGCGGTGAGCTTGAATAATTTTTAATGACGCTATCTAAAGCCGCCAATCTGCCTATGTCAACGCCTATGCCAATGCGCATCATCGGCATAGATCCAGGCTTGCGCGTGACCGGATTTGGCATTATTGACCGCTACAACGACCGCGATTTGCGCTATGTCAGCTCGGGCGTGATTAAAAGTGATCAGACCGAATTACCCAAACGCCTGCACGATATTTTTACCAGTTTGATGACGGTGATTGAAAAATATCGTCCGAACTGCGCGGCGATTGAAAAAGTGTTCGTCAACGTCAATCCGCAATCGACGTTATTGTTAGGACAGGCGCGTGGCGCGGCACTGGTAGCACTGACGCAATTAATTCCCGAGGTTCATGAATACACGGCGCTGCAATTAAAGCAATCTGTTGTCGGTTATGGTCGCGCGACTAAGGAACAAATGCAGGAGATGGTGCAACGGCTCTTGCACTTGTCCAACACGCCCTCGACCGATGCCGCCGATGCGCTGGGCATGGCCATTACCCACGCGCACAGCTTGTCGTATTTACAGCACATCAGCGCCAGCACGACCAGCACTAATAACACGCTGTTTGCCGCACGTAGTCTGCGCCGCGGCCGACGGGTGTAAGAATATGCCAGTGCGATATTCAAAGTCAATTTGATCAAGTCAGGCGGTAAAAATTAAAGGGTGAAGATGAGGGGCGAGAAGGCTGGAGTGAGGGGTGTTTTTCATTCTCGCAGATAATCAGCCGATGAATTTCTCTGAACTCCCTCTCGCACCAGAACTTCAGCGCGCATTAAACGACGCTGGTTTTACCTCCCCCACGCCAATTCAGGAACAGGCCATACCCGTGGTGTTAAGCGGTCGCGATGTGATGGGCGCGGCGCAAACGGGTACTGGTAAAACCGGCGCATTTGTGATTCCTTTATTGCACAAATTGCTGCCTTTTGCCAATAACAGTCCTTCGCCTGCGCGCCACCCCGTGCGCGCCTTGATCCTAACACCGACACGCGAATTGGCAGTACAAATCGATACCGAGTTAAAACGTTTTTCTAAACACTGCACCGTGCGTTCATGTTTGGTTTACGGCGGTGTCGACATGAAAAAACAAAAGCAAGAATTGCAAGGCGGCATCGAAATTATTGTCGCCACGCCCGGTCGTTTGCTGGATCATTTACAACAAAAGCACGTCAATTTGCAGCAGTGCAACCATTTGATTTTGGATGAAGCTGATCGCATGTTGGACATGGGATTTTTGCCCGACATTCAAGCGGTGATCGCGCAATTGCCGCCGTTACGCCAAACGCTGTTGTTCTCGGCAACTTTCGCACCGGCGATCAAAGCCTTGTCGCAACAATATATGGTGAACCCGCAATTGATCGAAGTGTCTGCGCCTAACGAGACCGCGCAGACCATCGAGCAAATCATGTACAAAATTCCTAACGGAAAGAAATACGCGGGCCTGAAGCAATTGTTAACAAGCGGTATGCCCTTGCCCGTGTTGGTGTTCACCAACACCAAAATCGAGGCCTCACAAATCGGGCGTCGCTTGACTCAAGACCAATGCAAAGTCGGCGTGATTCACGGCGATAAAACGCAAAGCGATCGCGAATTAACTTTGAGTGAATTCAAAGCCTCGCGCTTGGATATTTTGGTTGCCACCGACGTTGCGGCGCGTGGATTGGACATCGCCGGTTTGCCCAGTGTGATCAATTTTGATTTGCCTTACCACGCCGAAGATTATGTGCATCGCATCGGTCGCACCGGCCGCGCCGGTTTAACCGGCAAAGCTTATGGTCTGTACAACGACAGCGATGCTTTGTTTTTGCAGCAAATTGTGAAATTGATTGGGCGCGAATTGCCCTTGATCGAATTGGCGGGATTGGACGCCAGCGAGGGCCGGACAGAAGCGCGTGGTGACAGAAATTCACGGGGTGACAGAAATTCGCGTGAGGACACTCGCATGTCGCCTCGTATATCGCCGCGCACAGTGCCGGCGGTGGACCCGTGGTTTTTAAAACCTTACGAGCCCGAAAGTGCACCCAAAACAGAGCCTAAAACAGAACCTGCTACGGACGCGACGACGGCTGCGAAAACGTCTAGAGGCTGGGGCAGTACACGTCGTAAACGCGCGGTGCCGATGTTGTTTTTTTTGCCTGTCGTGCCTGTCGTGCCTGTCGTGCCGATGGAATCTGCGGACTCTGTGGTGACGTCAAATCTGGCACCCTTACCTGAATCAATTATTGCGCCAGTATCTGACGTGATTGCTAATGTGTCCCCCGCGCCTTCAATGCCGACAGCAGAAGAGAGTTAACACTGGTCAGCGATAACTCAGAGAAAAATTAACGCTGACGGACGCGACTTTACATTTTTAATCTTCAGCTTTTG
>JAVKMA010000098.1:0-7445 GCA_031538685.1 Burkholderiaceae bacterium
GATGATCGGTAATTGTGGTGCCATACTGCGCGCCAATCGGACTAGGCGTTGTGCCGCGCGTTCATCATGAAAAGTCAGTACCAAAATTCGGGTTCGCAACAAACCTGCGGCCAGTAGGCTTTCACGCTGACTCGCGTCACCATACATCACCGCGACGCCACGTGCACGCCCTTCGGCAACGCGATCGAGGTCAAGGTCCAAGACTTGATAAGCCTGTTTTTCATTGGATAACAGCGAGGCCAGTTGTTCGCCGCAACGTCCATAACCGACGATTAAAACGATGTCGCGTTCTTTAATGCTTTGAGCGGCCAAACGTGTTAAGTGCAAGGATTGTTGTAACCACTCGCTCGCGGAAAATCGCATGACGATGCGGTCAGCATATTTGAATATAAAAGGAGTTAACAACATCGACAAAACCATTGCCGCCAATGTGATTTGTAGCAAGGTGTTATGCGTGACGTTTTTGGTATTAAGCGTTTGCGTGACATAGTGAATCAGTACAAAAGAAAATTCGCCCGCTTGCGCCAGTAGCAAGCCTGTTCGCAGTGCGCTGCCCAATTTTTTTTTGCGTCCAAAGTAGTAGGTCAGCATTGCGACCAGTGCGAATTTTAGGACGATAAAAACAGTTAAAAATAGCACGACATAAATTGATGACGCCAGCACAATATCCCAATTGAGCAAAGTGCCAATGGTGATAAAAAATAGTCCGAGTAACACATCGCGAAACGGTTTAATGTCTTGTTCCACCTGATGACGAAAATCAGTTTCTGCAATCAACATTCCCGCAATAAACGCCCCCATCGACAGTGATAGTCCAGCCGCATGAGTAATCGCCGCCGCGCCTAAAGTGATCAGTAATAAATTGAGCATAAACAGTTCTTGCGAACGCGCGCGCGCAACAATGCTTAGCCAATATTGAATACACCAGCGTCCGCCAAAAAACAGGAGACCCAAAACCACCACCATTTTGAGCAGTGCTAAAGAAATCGTCAGTCCCCATGTCGTTGTGGTATTGGTAAACGCTGCCAAAATAATCAATAAGGGTAGAACGATTAAATCTTGTAACAGCAAAATTCCGATGATTTTTCGCCCATGCGCGGTTTCAATGGCTTGCTGTTCTTTTAATAATTGCAAAACCATCGCGGTTGAGGACATCGCCAAGGCGGCGCCCATGGCAAAGGCCATCGCCCAGGGCAACTGAATATGAGCGGGCAGTACGGCGTTAATGCCCAAACACGACGAAACAACCACCAAAACTTGCAAAGAACCCAGTCCAAACACCATATGACGCATTGCTTTGAGACGTTCTAAGGAAAACTCTAAACCGATTGAAAACATCAAAAATACGACGCCGAATTCGGCCAGTTGCGTCCACTGACTGTCGGCTTGAATAATCGCTAGGGCATTGGGGCCGACCACGCTACCGACCACGAGATAGGCCAACATCGGCGGTAAATTAAGACGGCGAAACACCACCACACCGACGACCGAAGTCGCCAACATGATGAGAATAAATTCCAAGGTAGTGAGCATGTAGAGTGAATATAGTGAATAGAGTCAGGTTTTTGGCGTAATTGATTGCGTAAGCTACGTACGGTGCTTAAGGTGCCTAAGCTGTGATACTGATTCTAGGGAGCTCCGAAATTACTTTTAGGGTTTTCTTGAATCAGCCATAACGCGGCCGTGTCTAAAGCGGTCATCGCATTTTTCGCAAAAGTCTTATCGTGTTCAGTCATTGGCCGCGCCGCGCTTGCCGGCACTGAGTGTGAGGTGGTGCTCATTGCTTCCCAATTTAAGGGCGAGAGTTGAATCGACGAATCAAGCTGGCGTCGCAGGCCTTGGGCAAAAAAATTTGAGCTGACCAAGCCCAGTTTTTCTTGATCGCCGCTTAATAAAATTAAGGCTTGACCGGAACTGTTGTGCGGGTCAAGTAAGTTTTTGCCGATGAGTGAGGGCGCGATCACATTCGTATCCTTGCCGTCATAACCCCCGTAACCCCCGTAACCCATCAGGCCTGCGATCGTTGGCATCACATCGGCTTGAGAGCCAATTCTGGTATTGATGCCAGGATGCAGCCATTTGGGCGACCACAGCAACATTGGGATGTGAAATTGTTGTAAGCCATTTTTGACAATCGCGTTGTGTGCTTGCGCGGGGATGTCGTAAGCCACACCATGATCACCGACAAAAACAAACAAAGTGTTGTCCGCCCAGGCGTGCGAGCGTAAATCGCGCAACCACACGCCCAAAGCGTAATCGTGATTTTGCCATGCACGAAATTCAATCTCAGAATTAAAACCATTTTGGCGCAGTGTTTCTAGATTGGGAATTTTGGTCGGCAGTTGCGCCAAGTCTTCGGGCTCAATGCCATAGGGCCTATGGTTATGCGCAGTTTGAATGATGGCAAAAAAAGGTTTTTTTTGTTGGGCGAGAATTTTGTTGGTTTCTAAAAACAAATGACGGTCTGAAATTCCCCAGGAATTGACACGTGGCTGTGAAAAAGCACTGCGTTCATAAATTTGAATATGCGGAATGGTCGCGAATAAAAATCCGCCCAACCCTGCCCAGGCGACATCGCCACCAATGAAATAGAGTTTTTGATGAGACGTGAATAAATTGATGGGACTGCTTTGTTGTTGCAATCCCGGCGTAGCAGTGGCCCAGTCGTTGGTGGTATCAGGAATTCCGGTCAGACTCGAAAAAACGCCGCGCATGGTGATGGCGCCACTGGAAAAAAAACGTGAGAACAAAATTCCTTCTTGGGCGATGCGATCAAATTCGGGACTGGCTTTGAGCGCATTACCAAATATTCCACTGCGCTGCGCTGAATAAGACTCCATGATCACCAAAACGACATTGAGTTGGGGCGGTAGTTTGGTATCGGCGGACCCAATCGGATGGCGGAATAATCCTTTTAGATTGAGTTCTGGCATATTGGGCGTACTTATCGCTACCGCGGGCTTGGAACCTGATCCGTACTGGCTGTTGAGCCAAGGCGCGACGGCTTGAATCTCTTTGCTTGAAATCGAGGGCAGTTTTTTACCGTAGCCATCAAACACTTTAATCGCGGGGTTGTAGGCCAATTCTTGCAAAAATGGTGGGGACAGTTTTCCTACTGCGCTCCAGTTGAGACCGACTGGCGTCGTGCTGCCATGCCCACCCAAAAGCCACAGACCAAAGCTGAGTAAAAAATAAGTGAGGGCGATTAAGGCGTTGCGTATGCGGATGCGTTTTGGTAGCGCAATCACCGATGAGGTTTTGGGTGCTGCATAAACACGGTGCACATGGTGAAATTGCCACCAAAATTTGCCTGCGGTGATGATGCTTGCGATAAGTACTGCTCCCAAGCCCAGCCAAAACAGAGGGTAAGAACGGGTCGCAAAATTCCAAGCCAGTTGCGCGTCTTGCATCAAAATGAAAATTTCGGCACTTAATCGCGTTTTGAGATAGGCGTAGTAACTGGCATCAATTGCAAAGAGCGTCACCAGACTGAGCGAGAATAAAAAACTCAGCGTGACCCACAGATATTTTTGCCAAAGCGGTGGTTTAATTGTTGTGACATAAGGTAAAAACGCGAGTAGAAAAAAGGGCAGATACAAAAACGCCAACATCTTGATGTCAAAGCGTATGCCCAGGAGCAGCGCGATTACGGTGGCATCAAATGGTAGCGGCGTTGTCGGCGCAAATACAGTCAAAAAAACGCCGCGAAATAGACTCAAACAAAAGACATCAATAAAAAATAATCCCAACAGCAAGTACAAGCGATAGGGCACGTGCCAACGCATCACTAGCGAGGGTAGAGAGAATGCGTGTAAAAAATGGCGATGATAAAAAAAGGGTATGCGCATAAACAGATCAACGGTGCAAAATGGGCGTATCGTAGTCGCCGACGATACGCGCTCGTTGTTGAGTGTGTCGCCGCCGATAGGGGACAGAAGTCTAAAGGACAAAAACTGAAGGGCACTTCTATCAATTCATTTTTGCGGCGAATTGCTTTGTTGCGCAGTACGCGCAATCCTCACGTACTGTATGTACGCTCCGGTTTCTGTGTGCTGTGCGCCTCGCACTTCATCCGCACATTCTGTATTTATAGAAGTACCCTGAACGAATACAAATTTAAAGAGTGTAAATTTAAAGAGCGCAAATTTAAAGCTTAAAAACTGAGCTAATGCAGAATGCGCGTAATTCGTTAAAAATAAAAGAGCGGCAGGGTTTCGCCTATAATCACGCCCGCTATCGAAGTGTGGATCAGTAGTGTGAATCAGTAGTAAGCGACGTGTATCGGGTCTGGCAATGGTGCAGACCGGTTCGGTTGTTGAGGTGAAAATGGGCAGTGTGCCCATTTTTTTTTGCCGTTATTTTTGGTTACAGGCGCATGAATTTGTCAGCTGTACTTACGCAATCTTTGGCCGCACTGGGTTATGAACTGGTGGATGCCAAGCTTAGTCCGCAAGGTCTATTGCGCGTCTTCATCGATTTTGCATGGGAGCCAGAAGCACTGCCACGTCATATTTCGGTAGAGGATTGTGAAAAGGTCAGTCGGCATTTAAGTTTTATTTTGCCAGTTGAAAATATTGATTACGCGCGTTTAGAAGTCTCGTCTCCTGGCCTTGATCGGCCTTTGTTTACAGCACGGGATTACCAGCGTTTTATGGGTTGCGAAGTCAGTTTGAAGTTTCGTATCGCGACGCCGCAAATGGGCAATCGACGCAAGTTTCAAGGAATTTTACGCAGTGCGTCAAACGAGCCCAATGCGCCAAATATGTCAAATGCGCCCAAGCCAGCGGCAGATCGTTATCAATTGATGTTGACGGATGAAGAGTACGCGATTGAGTTTGAAATCAGTGAAGTGGAGTCGGCGCGCTTGGTGCCACAAATTCCATTTAAAAAACGTTAATCGCTGTGTCTTTGAATTCTTGAGTGCTGTCGGCGCGCTGGACTGAGATGTTGCCAGAATTAAGTGTTACCAAAATCAGATGTTGCCAGAATTAAGTATTGCCAAAATTAAGTGTTACAAGAAATCAGACCATGCCAATGAGTCAGCATGGTCTTAATGATCAGATTTTTAGGGAGTGTTTATGAACCGTGAAATGTTATTACTTGCCGACGTATTGGCGCGCGAAAAAAACGTGGATAAAGATATTGTTTATTCCGTACTCGAACAAGCATTGGCGCAAGCCACTAAAAAATATCATGATCCCAGTTGGGAAGTTCGTGTCGCGATCAATCATGACGATGGGACTTATGAGTCTTATCGACGTTGGTTAGTGGTGCCTGATGAAAGTGGTTTGCAAAACCCTGATGCGGAAATTTTATTGTTTGAAGCGCAAGAATTACAAAAAAATATTCAGGTAGACGAATTCATCGAAGAAGCGATTGAATCGGTGCCCTTTAGTCGTATCGGCGCGCAAGCGGCCAAGCAAGTCATCATGCAAAAAATTCGCGCATCAGAACGCGAACAAGTCATCGTTGATTTTTTAGCGCGTGATGAAAAAATATTTAACGGCACGGTTAAACGTGGTGATCGTGGCGGCGATTTGTTATTAGAGGTGGGGCGTGTGGAAGCGCGTTTACCGCGTGATCAAATGATTCCGAAAGAAAATTTTCGTGTTGGTGATCGCGTGAAGGCCTATATTTTGCGCACTGAAAAAGGCTTACGCGGTACGCAAATTATCGTGTCGCGGACCGCGCCAGAATTTATGGCGGCGTTGTTTACCAACGAAGTGCCAGAGATTGAACAAGGTTTATTACATATTAAAGGCGTGGCGCGTGATCCGGGTAATCGTGCCAAGTTGGCGGTGTTTACGACTGACAAACGAATTGATCCGATTGGCACTTGCGTCGGGGTGCGTGGTACGCGGATACAAGCGGTGATGAACGAACTCGCAGGCGAACGTGCCGACATCGTAGTGTGGAACGAGGATCCGGTGCAATATGTGATTGCGGCCTTGGCTCCCGCGAATATTTCATCCATTTTGGTTGATGAAGAAAAAAATAGTGTTGATGTGGTTGCAGACGAAAACAATTTAGCCTTGGCGATTGGGCGCAATGGTCAGAACGTGCGTTTGGCGGCGGAACTGACCGGCTGGCGCGTGAATATTTTGTCCGATGAGGAGGCCTCGAATAAACACGCGCACGAACAACAACGCATTCGCGCCTTGTTCATGAGCAAATTGGATGTTGATCAAGATGCGGCAGATATTCTGATTGAAGAGGGTTACACCAATCTAGAAGAAGTCGCATATGTGGCTGAAGAAGAAATGTTGGCGATCGAAGCTTTTGACGCCGATACCGTGATGGAATTGCGGATTCGTGCGCGTGATGCGCTGGTCACCGAGGCGATTGTCAGCGAAGAAGTAGTCGATTCTTTGGATGCGCAATTGATGAATTTGCGCGGGATGGAACGCAGTATTGCGACGCGCCTGGGTCAAGCGGGCATCAAAACGGTGCAGCAATTGGCACAATTAACATATGACGAATTTGGCGCGATTTTGGCGCTGGATTTAGAACGTGCGCAAGCCTTGATTGATAACAGCTTTGACGATTTAACAGATGATGAACAGGATTTAATCGATGCGAAATACGATAAACGTGCGAAAGAAATTCAAGAGCACGCGTGGAGTTTGATTTGAGTTGATTTGAGTTAACTCGCCAACTCATCCAGATGATCAGATGACCAGATGAAGTTTGGGATAACAATACAGCAAGAGTTAATACAGAATCAATGCGCGGTTTGAATTCAAATTGCGCCCGTAACGTTTACAGGGGAAGAACATGGCTACAACCGTAGGTGAATTTGCGCTAGAGCTAAAAATGCCAGTCAGTACATTGATTGAGCAGTTAAGGGCTGCGGATGTCGGCGATAAAACAGATACTGATCAATTAACCATCGCTGATAAAGCGAACTTGTTAAAGTATTTGAAAAAAAATCATGGCCAAAGCGATGAAGCTGTCGCGACGCCGCGTAAAAAAATTACGGTGAGCAAGCCGCAAACGACAGAGATTCGTCAATCCGATGCCACTGGAAAATCGCGCACGATTCAAGTGGAAGTGCGCAAAAAACACGTGGTGTTAGCACCGGGCAGCGCAGCCGCTAAAGCGGCATCAGACAAAGCGATCAAACCGAAAGCTGGGGTAGCTGAGGCAGTTGCAGTCGTGGCAACGCCTATCATTGATGAGGCTGAAGTCAAAAAACGTGCTGCCGAACAAGAGCGTCAAGCCGCCTTGTTAGCGCGTCAGGCCGAAGAGTTACGCCTTCGTCAAGAAGAAAAAGAACGTCTGGCGGCAGAACGTTTGGCCGCAAAAAACAGTAAAAAAGCCACCGGCGCAACACCATCAGAAAATGTGAATGGGGCCACGCAAACCGGTGTGGCCAGCGAAACCGCGAATGTATCTGAGGTATCCGAGCTACCTGAGGTAAACGAGGCCATTGAAGTCGGTGAATC
>JAVKMA010000099.1:0-4498 GCA_031538685.1 Burkholderiaceae bacterium
CAAGAATATCAGACGGTTGGGCAAAAAAAACCGCCCCCCGACAAGTAATAAGCGTTTGCCTGAGTGCTATGCAGGCACACGAGTAAGTGTCAGTCGCTAACACCATCTTTGTTAGTCATGTTAGCTGAGTTAGCGGCGATTAGTTGCAGCGTTCTTCTGCGCTTTGTCGAACTTTCTCGACAAACTGCCATTCCATAATCACTTGCATGAGTGCCAGCCAATCTTTGTTCTCTGCGCATGTGTGCGCTGTGCTCATTAGATTGACATATTCCTGATCCAGCTGTGCGATCAAAGCGGGAAGTGAGTCTGCGTTTGCCTCGTCTAAAGCCTCTCGCCACTCCATTTGGGCGTGCAAAATGGAGATCGGAATGTCGCGTTCGGGTACCTTAACACTGTTGAGCTGACATAAATAGAGTGCGCGCTTTAGCGGGTCTTTAAGCGTTTGATACGCGTCGTTAATCGTCGTGCTTTTTTGTAAGGCGTGCGGTTGAGTCAATGCGTCCGCTAGTGTGGCGTTGTCAGGATGGTATTGATTTTGTAGCCGACGATAACGCGTGTGTAAGTCACGCAAATCAATCGCGAGATTTTGCGGCAGCTCAAAGAGCGTGAAAAAATCGGACATCTCGCGAATTGATTGCTCTTTATTGATTCAGTTATGAAGAGACTATCGTATGACTTTATACGGAGAATGATTTGCCGCAACCGCATTCCGCTTGCGCATTAGGATTATTGAATTGAAATTTTGCGTTCAAGCCTTCGTGAACAAAATCTAACTCGGTACCTTGCAAATAGGACAGGCTGGCGGGGTCGATAAAAATCGTGACGCCTTGACTTTCAAACTTCAGGTCATCAGGTTTCGCTTGATCGACGTATTCCAAGTCGTAGGTCAAACCCGAGCAACCACTGGGCCGTGTTCCAAAACGCAATCCAATGCCATGACCACGACTTTTAATAAAATTTTCAATATGTTGCGCGGCACGTGGAGTCAAGTTAATCACGGATGTAGCACTTGTACTCATGCGGCCTCCTTGCTGGCGATGTGTTTGGCTTGATAGTCTTTAATCGCGGCTTTGATCGCATCTTCCGCCAAAATTGAGCAGTGAATTTTGACCGGTGGCAGCGCTAATTCTTCCGCGATTTGGGTGTTTTTAATCGTCATCGCTTGATCCAGTGTTTTGCCTTTGACCCACTCAGTCACCAATGACGATGAGGCAATCGCAGAGCCGCAACCATAGGTTTTAAAACACGCATCTTCAATCACGCCTTGGGCGCTGACTTTAATTTGTAATTTCATTACATCACCGCAGGCGGGCGCGCCGACCATTCCCGTACCGACTGATTCGTCGTCTTTGTTGAGGCTGCCGACGTTGCGTGGATTTTCGTAGTGATCAAGTAATTTATCTGAATAAGCCATCGTTATTTTCTCGGTTAATTAGCGAACAAATCATTTAATGAGGGGCCCCATTTAATGAGCAACCCATTGCACTTTTTCGACATCGATGCCGTCTTGAAACATTTCCCACAAAGGTGAAAGATCGCGCAATTTAGTGACACTGGTAATCATCAGATCAATGGCGTAATCAATTTCCGCTTCGGTCGTAAATCGGCCAATGGTAAAACGAATTGAGCTGTGCGCCAGCTCATCCGAACGACCCAGAGCGCGCAGAACATACGAGGGCTCTAATGACGCTGAAGTACACGCGGATCCGGAGGACACCGCGATTCCTTTGACTGACATCATCAAAGACTCCCCTTCAACGTAATTAAAGCTCACATTGAGGTTATGCGGGACTCGAACGTTAGGGTCGCCGTTAATAAATACTTGATCCATTTTGCACAAGCCGGTCCGCAAGCGATTGTGCAAATTTTGCACACGGGTACGTTCAGTGTTCATTTCTAAACGCGCTAATTCAAAAGCTTCGCCCATTCCAACGATTTGATGTGTCGCCAGAGTGCCTGAACGCATACCGCGTTCGTGACCGCCACCATGCATTTGCGCTTCGATACGAACGCGTGGTTTGCGTCGAACAAACAAGGCCCCTATGCCTTTTGGGCCATAGGTCTTGTGAGCCGTAAAGGTCATTAGATCGACGGGTAATGTGGCCAAGTCAATCGCAATTTTTCCAGTTGCTTGCGCGGCATCGCTGTGAAAAATAATGCCACGACTGCGACAGATAGCGCCGATTTCTGCGATGGGCTGGATCACCCCGATTTCGTTATTGACCAGCATTACCGATACCAAAATCGTATCGGGACGCAAGGCGGCTTCAAATGCGGCTAAGTCGACTAAACCATCGGGCTTGGGTTCTAAATAAGTCACGTCAAAACCTTGGCGCTCCAATTCACGCACCGTATCTAAAACCGCTTTATGTTCGGTTTTCACCGTCACAATGTGTTTGCCCTTGGTTTTGTAAAAATTCGCCGCACCTTTGATGGCTAAATTGTTACCTTCGGTGGCGCCGGAAGTCCAGATGATTTCTCGGGGGTCTGCGTTGACCAGCTGGGCGACTTGTTCGCGAGCATGCTCAACTGCTGTTTCCGCACTCCACCCATAGGCGTGGCTACGGCTAGCGGGATTGCCAAAAGATTCACGTAGGTAGGGCAACATTTTGTCGACCACGCGCGGATCAATTGGGGTGGTTGCCGAGTAGTCCAGATATACGGGAAAGTGGGGAGTGGTCATGGGAAGGGATAAAAACTAAGCGTTGACGGTTTTTCCGCGAAATGATTTTTTCAAATCATTGGGCTTGGATCGTTTTTCAGAAACGATAGAAATTTTTTGCGACTGTGTTGCTTGGATACGATTCTGTTTTTGTTGCTCAACTAAACTGGCCAAATTTACAGAATCCAAATAGGCAATCATATGGCGGTTCAGATTGGTCCATAATTCATGCGTCATGCAGTACTGCAAATGATTGGCCTGGGCGCTTCGACATTCACCTTTGCTACCGCATTCAGTGGTATCCATAGGTTCATCCACGGCAAAAATGATGTCGCTGACTTTAATGGTGGCTAAATATTTATTCAGCAAATAACCGCCGCCAGGCCCTCGCACGGCTTGTACAAGTCCGTTGCGACGCAAGCGACTGAACAGTTGTTCTAAATAAGAAATCGAAATCCCTTGGCGTTTGCTGATACCGGATAAAGTCACCGGATCTCCGTTACTGTTCAACGCTAAATCAATCATTGCTGTGACGGCAAAACGTCCTTTGGTTGAAAGATGCATAGGAATTTTGTCAAAATGATGATGAATAATAGTTGACTATTTTAGTGGGGTATTGTGTTTTGTGCAAGAATATTGTGCAATGTGTCTTTGAATTGAATCCTTTTTCGTTATGAAAAAAATTGTTTTTATCCATCAAAATTTTCCAGGCCAATTCATTCATATCGCGCGGCATTTGTTGGGCCGCCCTGATGTACAGATGTTTGGCATCGGGATGGTCGATAACGTCAAAACGAATTCGCATCAGAATTTGCAGGTGCTCACGTATCCTAAACCGACCAAACCAATTGATGGCGTGCACCATTACGCGTATTTTTTTGAAGAGTCGGTGCGCTATGGGCAATCGGTTGCGCGGATTTTATTGAACTTACGCGCTCAAATTGGTGCGCCTGATGTGATCCTGGCGCATCCATCGTGGGGCGAGGCCTTATTTGTTCGCGATGTGTTTCCTTCGGTGCCGCTACTGCTTTACAACGAGTATTTTGATGCTGACCCTGATCCGATTGCGCGTTTTGATCCAGAGTTTGAATTAACGTTTGATGAGTGCTTAAAGGGACGTGCGCGTAGCGCGATTCAGTTAATTAGCCAAGTGCAAGCAACTGCGGGGATCTCGCCAACACATTGGCAGGCGCAGTTGTTCCCCAGTTTTGCGCGGGCGAAAACGCAAGTGATTCATGATGGTATCGATAGTGAAAAAATTACACCTCTGGAATCCACTACATTGGGCGCCCCCGACCTGACGATTGCGGGTGTGACTTTTCGCGCCGCGGATCAAATCATTACGTATTTAAGTCGAAATCTGGAGCCACATCGAGGTTTTCATCGCTTTATGCGGGCCTTGCCACGCATACAAAAAGCGTGCCCCAATGCGATCACCGTGATTGTTGGTGATGATGAAGTGAGTTACAGCAAGCTCCCCAAAAATTTTCCCCATTGGCGCGCGGCGATGTTGGCGGAGGTCGAAGCCGATCTCGATATGCAGCGTGTGTATTTTTTGCCGAAACTCAACTATCTCGACTATTTACAAATTTTGCGACGCTCAAAAGCGCATGTGTATTTAACCTATCCATCGGTGTTGTCCTGGTCTTTTATGGAAGCCTTAGCTTCAGGTGCGGCGGTGATCGGGTCGCGCACGGCGCCGGTTCAAGAAATGATTCGCGACGGCGAGAATGGAATACTGGTTGATTTTTTTAATCAGGATGAATTGGTCGAGGCGGTCGCGCGAGCGCTTAACAATCCGGAACAGATGAGGGGTATTCGTGAAAATGCGCGGCA
>JAVKMA010000100.1:0-2016 GCA_031538685.1 Burkholderiaceae bacterium
CACACAGTCAAACACAGTCAAAATTTGATGCGCATAAAAGCACAAAAAACCGCACAATCTGCGATGATTGAACGGTTTTTATGAGCTTTGAAAACACCAGCAAACTAGGTCGATCAAATCGATTTTTACGTCAACTCTATTTTTACGATTTTGCATTGTCGTGCGAATCAAGCCATAACAAAGCATAACAAACCAGAAACGGGTTTGATTCACCTGATCATTACAACAAAAATAACGCGCACGCTCGCAATAAGAGGTCGCTAAAAAGCGTAAAAATTAAGCGACTTTTTTAAACACCAGTTTTTCTTTAATACGTGCAGATTTACCCGAACGTTGGCGTAAGTAATACAGCTTGGCACGGCGCACATCAGCACGGCGCTTCACTTCGATCGAAGCGATCAGCGGTGAATACAATTGAAACGTACGTTCAACGCCTTCACCTGAAGAAATTTTACGCACGATAAAATTCGAATTGAAGCCACGATTACGTTTAGCGATGACAACGCCTTCGTAACCCTGAACACGTTTACGCGTTCCTTCAACAACATTTACGCTAACCAATACGGTATCGCCAGGTCCAAAAACAGGAATCACTTTCCCTGATTTTTGAATTTCTTCTTGACTAAGTTGATCAATGAGATTCATAACAATTGAATAAAAAAATAAAACACTGTCTAAAAACTAAATTCAAACTCGCACCGTACAACCGTCGCCGATTACACCGCAAGCATCCATACCCCAGCATACCCGAGCATACCCAAACGCTACCCCACCTACTGCCAGCCTAAACTGACCAAATATTGCTGATCTTTAATATCTAACAAACCATTTTTATAAGCGCTATCAATTAAATCGCGACGCTTGTTCAATGTATTTTTTAGCGCCGCTTGACGTCGCCAAGCCACAATTTTTGCATGATCGCCGTTCATCAACACATCGGGAACTTCACTCCCAGCAAAACTGGGTGGACGCGTGTAATGCGGATAATCAAAAATACCCGCTTCAAAACTGTCTTGTGCGGCGGAATTCTTATCGCCAAGCGCACCAGAAATTCGACGAATCAGCGCATCCATCAAACACATCGCCGGTAATTCACCGCCAGACATCACAAAATCACCCACACTAATTTCACTATCGATCACATTATCCAACACACGCTGATCAATCGCTTCATAACGCCCGCACACTAAAATTAAACCTGATTGCACTCCCAGCGACGCCACCAAAGATTGCGTAAGCGGCTGACCCTGCGGCGACAAGCAGATCACATGCGGCGTCATTCCGAGCGCCAACTGCGCATTTTTTGCGGCGCCAATCGCGGCTGTGAGCGGGTCTGCCATCATCACCATTCCTGGCCCACCCCCATACGGGCGATCATCTACCGTACGTCTTGCATCTTGCGTAAAGTCACGCGGATTCCACGCATTAAAACTGTATAACTGATTTTGTAAAGCTCTTGCACTGATACCCTGCGAGGTCAGCGCCTGAAACATTTCAGGAAACAAGGTTACCGCATCAAATCTCATGCTTCCAAAAATTCCATGTTTTCAAAACGCTCATGCTCAATCAATCACGCTAAATCAGTCATGCACCCAATCCACTACAATTTTTCGCGCTTCAAGATCCACAGATAGAACAATTTGCGAAACAAAAGGAATTAACTCTTCTGTATGGCGCACCGATTGATCATTTTCAATTTGCGTCTTTTTAATGCACATCACCGACTGCGCAGAGTTTTCGATAAAACTCGTCAACACACCAATTTTGTGAGCAGAACTGAATACCTCGAAACCCAGCAAATCAATTTGATAAAATTCGTTTGGGGGCAACTTGGGAAACACCCCTCGTTCTAACTGTATTTCGCACCCTTTTAAGGCTTCCGCTTGTTCCCGATTGTCTATCCCGACACATTCGAGCATGAGGGTTTTACCCTGCCAAAAAAATTTTTTAACAGGAACTTCAAGCCCAACAATCGCATCAATTTTGGTCGCCATTCGGGCGGCCAATCGAATATCG
>JAVKMA010000008.1:0-2095 GCA_031538685.1 Burkholderiaceae bacterium
CAGAACGCAGAACGGTTTTGCGCGAGGTGCTGCGCACGATGGAGCGCCACCCCAATGGACAAGGGCTGCATGAGGGGGATTTGAAGCGCCGCTTAGGTGACGTGAATGCCCTGGACTTGTACTACCTGTCGAATGCGGGGCTGCTGTATCGCAAGGGTGGTTATCTGAAACTCTCGGCTGCTGGCATCGACGTGGCCGAACAACCTGAAGGAGCATAAAATGGCCGGAAAAATCCAACTCAACACCATCAACAACGCCAACGTCTATATCGATGGAAACTGCCTCCTAGGCCGCGCTGAAGAGTTCAAGCTGCCTACCGTCAAGTTCAAAATGTCCGACCACAAGGCCGTGGGCATGATGGGCGCGATCAAGCTGCCCAGCGGCATCGAAGCCCTGGAAGGCGAGATCAAGTGGAACTCGTTCTACCAGGACGTGTGGGGCAAGCTGCTCGACCCGTTCACCTCGGTGCAGCTGCAGGTGCGCGGCAGTCTGGAAACCCACACCAGCCAAGGCCGCATTGCGCAGGTGCCCTATGTGGTCTACCTGACCGCTTCGTTTTACGAAGTGCCGATGGGCGACTTCAAGCAGAACGACAAAGCCGAGTTTGGCAGCAAGTTCTACGCGACCTACATCAAGCAGCAGGTCAATGGCCAGGACGTGCTGGAAGTCGATGCAATGGCCAACATCTACAAGGTCAACGGCGTGGACAAGCTCGACCTGTACCGCACCAACATCGGAGGCTGATAAACCCTCAGAGCTGTCGATGCTCTGCAAAGCCCGCGAAGCCGTACTGGCCCAGCGGGCTTTTTTCATGGGTCAATAAATCAATCCCTTTAATGTCGCCAGCGGGCATAAACCAGGATGATACGGCTGTACGTTGTACCCCCGTTAAACCCTTCCTAAAGGATATGAGCATGACTGCAAAGAGCGATTTGAAACCCAATACCGACACGCCCAGCGTGGCGCTGGAAGTTCCTCTTAATACGCCCTCCGGTGTGGTCAATACGATCACCTTTCGCCGTGGCAAGGCCAAAGACATGATGGCCGCACAACGCATCGAGGCCGATCCTGCCCGCCGTGAGCTGGTGCTCATGACGATGCTGGCCGAAGAAAAACTAACCCCTGAAGATTTGGAGGAACTGGACTTGGCCGATTTGGCTGAAGTCCAAGCCTCGTTTCAAAGCCTCTTCCTGCGATCTGCCGGACAGCGAAACGCTGTGGGAGGCGAAGGCGCTGCTGGCTAAATGGTTTGGGTTCCAGCCGTCAGAGATTGATGAGCTCTACTGTCAGGACTTTGAGCTGTGGTGTGAACAGGCGGCGAAACAGATTAAACAGCGGTCTGATCAAGCCCGAGCTTGATGGCCAACACTGCATAAGGCGCGGGTAACATGCGAACAAGGATGATTTTTGAAAGGGTTCCAGCAATCAGCCCGAAAAAAAGTATGCCCACGGCACTGGCGGCCAAGTCTTGCAGGATGGCCGCAGGGTTTTCGATGACCATCCCAATGAGGAACAGCACTATGCCCACCCCCCAGTGCCAGCGAAATGGCAGTTGTTCGGCTATCGCAAGATTTGTATCGTAGGCATTCATGAAAACTCTTTCACTTGGTATCGTCATTTCAGCCTTGGGTTTTGGCGGGGCTGCGGCCTCGCTTGGGTCTGTGAACGACAGAATCTCAAGTATAGGCCGTACCGTCGAAAAACTCAAGGCGCAACAAAAGAGCGCCCTGACCAGCATGGATCGGGAGTGGGTCTGGGGTGGTGATGCGGTCAAGCGTTATGCCGCCGAAGTGGAAAAGCTCGACAAGCGCATCCAAACGCTCAGCCAGCGCAAGGTGCGGCTGGAGATGCTTGGCGCCCAGCACTCGCAAAACCGTGCCGACCTGAATCAGCGGTATGGCGACGTGATGGCTGCGGCTGGTATTGGCGCAACGATGGCAGCACCTGGTGTGAAGGCGGCCAAGTTTGAAGACCGCATCAAGCAGATCAGCATCGTCGGTGAGCTGTACAAGGAAAACGGTGCCGAAGACACGATGGCGCGAGCCATTCGTGAGGCTTCGGTGAAGTATGCGGTCAGCCAGGATCAGGTTGCAGA
>JAVKMA010000101.1:0-5070 GCA_031538685.1 Burkholderiaceae bacterium
AATTTGGAGCACGTCAATTTTAGGGCACTACTCTCAATACAGGATTTGCGGATAAAGTACAAATACGGGGCATAAAATATCAAAAATCCTTTTATAAATCACGCTTTTAGTCGCCTCAAAAAATCAGAGTCTTGTCTAAAAAATGTTTTTTTAATTCGGTATCTGTCAATATTTGGCGTGACTGGCTATAATCCGCCTCTTTTTTTTGCAAAGTCAAATACACTTGCGTACACCAGTTTTACGTGCGTTAAAGAGAGTTTTTAGAGAATTTTTATTTCGGAGTTATTATGAGTCGAGTCTGTGCTGTTACAGGGAAAAAACCAATGGTGGGCAACAATGTTTCGCACGCCAACAATAAAACAAAACGTCGTTTTTTGCCTAATTTACATCAACGTCGTTTTTATTTAGAAAGCCAAGACCGTTGGATTAGTCTTCGCGTGTCGAACGCCGGTTTGCGTTTGATCGACAAAATTGGTATTGAAGCGGTTCTCGCCCGTTTGGCAGGGGATAAAAAAGCACTGTAAGCATTTTTCATTGCTGCGCTGTAATCTTTGTGCGCTGTAATTTTTATTTAGGAAATCAATCATGGCTAAAACAAATCGTGACAAAATTAAATTGGAGTCCTCTGCAGGAACAGGACACTTCTATACGACCGATAAAAACAAACGCAATACGCCGGATAAAATGGAATTCATGAAATATGATCCAGTCGCGCGTAAACACGTTGCGTACAAAGAAACTAAAATTAAGTAAAACGCTACACTAATCATCAGTGTTAGCCTTCTTTGCTGATATTGATGATTTTGAGCAGTTGGTGTAGTGCAGTTGACGGTGTCGGTCGAGTGATCGGTACCGTTTTTTATTTTTCACGACAGGAGTGTGCAAGACAAAGTGAAAGCCTATGAGCTTTTGGCTTTGCCAGAAATAATTATGACTATTACATCATTACACGCAACAGCGCTCGCCCGTGTGGCGACAGCAACTCCGCCGATTCAAGCTAGCAAGAACAATATTGACCCCCAGCTACCGGTACACAGTTATTTCGATGCGGACTTACTCATCCGTGAACGCAAATTATTGTTCGATCAAGGCCCGATGTTTCTGGCCCACAAATCACAGATTCCCGAACCCAATGACTACTTAGTCGTTGATGACCACCAAGGTCGAATCCTGACCAATGATGCGGGCAGCATTCGTTTAATTTCTAATGTGTGTAAGCACCGTCAAGCACTGATCTTGAACGGTCGCGGAAACAGTCCGCAAATTGTGTGCCCACTACATCGCTGGACTTATGCGAATGACGGCACGCTACTTGGTGCGCCACACTTTTCATCTCAGCCTTGCGCCTCATTGCGCTTATCAACCCCATTACAAAGCTGGCAAGGTCTGTTATTTGCGCCGACCCACTTACCCAAACTGTCCGCTGAATTGGCGCAGATGAGCTGCGCGTCGATATTTGATTTTTCAAGCTATCGTTGGCATTCTGGTCAAACCCATCAATGTGACTACAACTGGAAAACTTTTATCGAGGTTTACCTCGAGGATTACCATGTCGAACCCTTCCATCCAGGTTTAGGCAACTTTGTTTCATGCGATGATTTAAGTTGGCAATTTGCACCGCGCTTTAGCGTACAAACCGTCGGTATTAAAAACGCTCTCAATAACCCGCACAGCACGGCGTACTCGGCTTGGCAGAGTGCTGTTAAAAAATACTTTGGTGATAATCTACCAACGCATGGCGCGGTCTGGTTATTGATCTATCCCAACATCATGGTGGAGTTTTATCCTGGAACTTTAGTGATTTCCACCTTGTCACCTCAATCCACAGGGCTCACCGTCAATCGAATTGATTTTTTCTACCTAGAAGAAATCGCTTTATTCGAACCTGATTTTGTCGCCGCGCAACAAGCCGCCTATCAAGAAACCATGATTGAAGACGATGAAATTGCCAAGCGTATGGATCAAGGACGCCTAGCCCTACTTAAACGCGGCGTCAACGAAACTGGACCGTATCAAAGCCCAATGGAGGATGGGATGAAAGCCTTTCATCAATGGTATCGTGAACAATTATTTTCTGAATGACATCTTATGATCGCCCCATCTTCTCAATCATCTGCCCAATCATTGGCTCACCACGCTGAACTGAGTTTTACCCAAAATTTAACGGCAGACCTGCGTGCACGCTTTGCTCAAGTGCGCTGTTTAATTTTGGATGTCGATGGCGTGCTCACTGATGGCGGGATGTACTACGACGCCAAGGGCGAGGCGCTCAAACGCTTTAATGTCTTAGACGGCCTGGGCATTAAATTGCTACAAAGCGTCGGCATCACTATTGCCATTATTAGCGCTCGAGATACACCGATTGTGCGCGCACGTGCCAGTGAATTAGGTATCGAAGAAGTCCAGCAAGGCAGTCATCAAAAAGGAAAATCTTTTGACGCCCTTTTAGCCCGATTAAATTTAAGCGAGGCACAATGTGCGTTTATGGGTGACGACATAATCGATTTACCGATTTTGCAACGCGCTGGACTCGCCTGCGCACCAGCAACCGCACATCGCCTTGTCATTGATCAGGTTCACTACCTCACACAAGCAGCAGGAGGTCAGGGCGCAATTCGCGAAATATGCGATACGATACTGGCGGTACAAGGTCATTGGTCAAGCGTGTTAAAACCGTACCAGCCCTGATTTTTTACCGTTTGCCTGACGATCTTTTCCCTATATTGTGATTTAGGAAGTGACTCCAATCATCCTCTACCGACTCATTGATCATGAATTTTCGCAGCATATTTTTGTTAATTGTCTTAATCCTAGGGGTTATGGGTAGCAGCATTTTGATGTTTTGGAACGACCATATCGCACAATCCTCACTCAAAATTCAATCGGTGAACAAACAGCAATTTGAAGCAAAAGATGTCAAAGCCTTGCGTTTTACCCCTGCAGGAACTTTGCAATACAGCTTGCAAGGACAGTCGATTCAAGGCAATAGCGGCAATCAAACCATCACGATCCAAGCCCCTGTGCTGAGTTTTCTCACCACGAACCAAAACCAAGTGCTCGTCACGGCGCAGCAAGCCATTTGGAATAGACCTAACGAAGACTTAATTTTTACCGGCCGCGTGGATATGCGGCAAACCAATCTACGCGCTTCGCCACCGTCCAACATTAATGTCACCACAACCGCTGCATCAAAACCAACACATCTGAAGACCGAGGTTTTACAATGGAACGCGCGTGAGCAAAAAGTCTGGCTACCCAGTCCCATGAATTTAGAACAAGACTATGTCAAACTCGATGCCGGAATGATGACGGCAGATCAAACACTCTCAGTCGTCGAACTTAAAAACAAGGTCAAAATTTTGTGGCAATCTAAACCCTAAAAATAGAATTTTGAAACATGTGAATGCCTATTTTGTTGCCGACAATGTTTTTCGCGTGCCAAACCCGCATTTGAATGAACTAGCAATGCGTGAACTGGTAATGCAAGACGTCAGCGAGCCAGTTGTTCAACGTTTTTCTAGGTTTTTCTTGATTTTTTATACCTGTATTTATGAGTTTTCACCAAAGTTCTTTAAGTTACTATCGCGCCCGATTAGCCCTCGCTTGCGTATGCTTTTTATTATCCGCAACGTCGCTATTTCTTACTGCGCACGCAGCATCAATTATTCCAGTTGATCCGAATAATCCGGACGCAATTTCGGTAGAAGCCAACGAAGGGCGATTTGACAATCTGAATCAAGTGTATGAATTGCGCGGGGCCGTCACGATCAAACGAGGCGGCATGTTATTTGAAGGCGAAGTCGTCTTGATTAAGCAAGACAAAAAAGGATTTAAAAACATGGAACTCAAAGGCAGTAAAAACAAGCTCGCTCACTTTCGACACGAACGTCCAGAAACCGGCGCACTGGCCGAAGGCTTTGGACAAACCATCGAGTTTGATGGGCTCACTGATGTGGTGAAATTAGTGAAAGACGCGCGCATTACGCGTTATCAAAATGCTAAGCAAACCGAAGATGTTACCGGTGCTTTGATTACCTACAATAGCCGCACTGAGTTTTTTCACCTGAAAAATGCGGATGGCCAGAAAAATAACCGCGTTCAAATTATGATTCAACCGCGCAATTAAACGCATCATTTTTAATCACTAAGTTATTTTATGAGTCAACTGGTCGCACGTCACTTAGCCAAACGCTATGGCAAAAAACAGGCGGTACAGGATATTTCACTCGCCGTCGAATCTGGACAAATCGTTGGTCTTCTAGGGCCTAACGGAGCCGGCAAGACCACGTCTTTTTATATGATTGTTGGTATGGTTCGCGCTGATCTCGGTGAAATCGAACTGAACGGTAAATCAATTTTAAATGCGCCAGTATTTGAACGCGCGCGTATGGGCTTGTCGTATTTGCCACAAGAGAGCTCCATTTTTCGCAATCTCACAGTCGCAGACAATATTCGTGCGATCTTGCAAATTCAACGTCGCGACAACAAAAAATTATCCGCCAACGAAATTGAAGATCGTCTTGAATTACTGTTGAACGACCTCAATATCACGCACATCCGTGATCAAATGGGCCGTGTTTTGTCAGGTGGAGAACGGCGCCGTACCGAAATCGCACGTGCGCTGGCGTGCTATCCCGCATTCATTTTGCTCGATGAGCCTTTTGCAGGTGTTGATCCGATTGCGGTGATTGATATTCAAAAAATTATTTTGTTTTTAAAACAACGCAACATCGGCGTCCTGATCACCGATCACAATGTTCGCGAAACTTTGGATATTTGCGATCATGCCTACATTGTCAACCAAGGCAAAGTTTTAGCACACGGCGACACTCAAGAACTGGTCGCTAATGAAACTGTGCGTAAAGTGTATTTGGGCGAGCATTTTTCCATGTAATCCCGATACCATGTCTGTATGCGTCCTGTTTCGATTCGCGCGCAAGGTATTCTTAAAATCAATCTTGAATCTATTTTTCGCGATAATTCGCCGTAGTTATTTAGGTTCTATTGAAACCAGTGTCATTGAATAAAGGGCACTTCTATAAATACAGAATGTGCGGATGAAGTGCGAGG
>JAVKMA010000102.1:0-2314 GCA_031538685.1 Burkholderiaceae bacterium
ATTTACTGATGTTAAACTCGATTATTATTTTTTTGGATTATTTTATGCACCTACGATTACATTTTTTATCTCAAATCAGCCTAGTTAAAGTGATCTTGATCACCTTTCTCAGTAGTGCGCTGATCAGCCATAGTTATGCCGCAACGCCTGTAGTGAGTCTTGCAAAAACACCTTCATCTGTAGAAACCAGTGCGATCGAGCCCATCACATTGGCTTTTATCGAAGCCTTATCAGGTCCTTTTGCCAATGCAGGTGAATCGGTACAACGAAATTTACAATTTGCAATTGAGCAAGTTAATTTGAAAGGTGGCGTGAAATTGCCCGATGGACGTCATTTGTTGACTTTAAAAAGTTTTGATAGCAAACAAGAAAACGATGTCGCCTTGAATCATTTACAAGCCGCGATGGCGGAAAAAATCGGTTTTGTATTGCAGGGGAATAGTTCGGCAGTCGCCGCCGCGCTAATCGGCGGTCTAAATAAACACAATCAACGCTATCCTGATCGACGGGCTTTATTTTTAAATTATTCGGCAGTCGATCCGGCGCTGACTGGTGCGCAATGCAGCTTTTGGCATTTTCGTTTTGACGCGCATGCAGGAATGCGCATGAATGCCCTGACCGACGTGATTAAGGCAGACCGTAGCGTCAAGAAAATATTTTTGATCGGACAGGATTACAGTTTTGGTAAACAGGTATTGGCATTGGCCAAGGACGATTTAGGGCGCAAGCGCCCCGATGTTAAAATCGTCGGTGATGTATTGCATCCGGTGGGTAAGGTTAAAGATTTTGCCCCTTATGTTGAAAGTATTCGCGCCTCGGGTGCCGATACCTTGATTACGGGAAACTGGGGAAATGATTTAACTTTGCTCGTGCGTGCCTTGCATGATTACAAGTTGAATGTCAATCTCTACACTTTTTATGGCAATAGTTTAGGTGCGCCCGCAGCCATTGGTGAAGCAGGCGTGGGCGTAGTGCGTGCGGTGGCAGAATGGCATCCGAACGCAAACGTCCCTAATTCCAATACGCGCTTTAATTTATTCAAACAAAAATATCCTGATCCAAAACAAGATTATTTTCATCTGCGTATGCAAATCATGATTGATATGTTAGTGCGCGCTATTGAGCAAGCCCAAACAACGGATGCGCTTGCCGTTGCTAAAATTCTAGAGGGAATGTCTGTCGATGAGGGTTTTTATCGCGCTCAAATGCGCGCTAGCGATCATCAGTTATTGCAACCTTTAATCGTGATGCAAATGGGAAAGAAAGATGGCAAAACGATTAAAAACGATGTCGAAGGTAGCGGTTATGGCTTTACTACCCAATTTGCGCTAAGCGCAGAGCAAAGTGCCTTGCCGACTGATTGCGTGATGGTCGCTCCTTAATGCGTCTGGTCTGAATTGACTTTTTGATAAACACTTTTAATGATCGAGCTTGAAGCTATACAGTGGTTGTTTTTAGCCGGAGCCGCGTTATGCGCTGGATTTTTTGACGCGGTTGTCGGTGGTGGTGGCTTGATTCAATTGCCGGCATTGTTTGTCGCTCTGCCCAATAACACGCCGGCGAGTGTTTTAGGTAGCAATAAAAGCGCGAGTATTTTTGGCACAGCTTCGGCCAGTTGGCACTATCTGAAAAAAGTTAACTTGCGCAAAGAATTGGCGCTGGCGGCGTGTTTGGGCGCACTGCTCACGTCTTTTGCAGGCGCGGTAACCTCCAGCTGGGTGCCGGTAATTTATTTTAAATGGGGTGCCTTACTGGCCTTGTTAGTAGTTGCCGTTATGGTTGCGCGCGCGCCGCATCTGGGACAAAATCATGTGCAAGGGTTCAAAAACACGCGTGCGACGCAACAAGCTTTGTTAATTGGCGGATTGATTGGTTTTTATGATGGGTTGTTTGGCCCAGGAACGGGGATATTTTTAATTTTTGCCTTCGTGCGATTTTTTGGTTTTGATTTTTTGCACGCTTCAGCCTACGCCAAGTTGATCAACCTAACAACAAACGCCGGATCTTTGGTGTTTTTTTTGCCGCATGGACACGTCATTATTGCGGTCGCGGCGGTGATGGCCAGTGCAAATTTTATGGGTGGTCAGCTAGGTGCTCGTTGGGCGGTTCGTTACGGCAACCGGGGCATTCGCAAAATATTTTTTATCGTGTTAAGTATTTTGTTACTGAAGTTTGCCTGGGATTTGTTGCGAACCGTGTCAATTTGACGCGAGTTTAGGGGGCTGTATCTGTTTTAACTGAGTTCGACGGTAGGGCGCCTAAAGTAAGGGCCTCTTCAATTTCTTCGTATACCGCCCGCCCACTGGGCAATGAA
>JAVKMA010000103.1:0-1531 GCA_031538685.1 Burkholderiaceae bacterium
CATTTTTAACTTCTGCTTCTGCAACTCCTAACTGCTCAGCAACAATTTTTTTAACACGTTGTTCTATATCCGACATATTTCCTCCAAGTAGTGACGAACCGATGAATTCTAACAGACCTGTAACTAATAGTTCTGAAATTTAAAAATCTATTTATCTAACTGATTTAACAATCCGATGGCGCATTCTACCAAAGGATTATTGTGCTCGCATAATTGGGTCAAATTTCACCGCGTAAAATTCGGGCCATGACCTCCTCATCTTTACTCAATTCAACCGACACCGATCAATTAACACGCGCCATGAATGCGCATCGCGACGGCCTTTTAGATCAAGCGCAAACGCTGTACATCAACTGTCTCAGCGCAAATCCGCAAAGCGCACAAGCGGCGGAAATGTTAGGTGTTTTATATGGCCAACGCCAACAGTTTGAAGCGGCGGTTCGACTGCTACAAAACGCCGTCAAATTGGATCCCGACAAAATTAGTATTCGCGTCAATTTGGGCAATGCACTGATCGCCATCAAATCTTTTGATGCCGCATACGTACACCTCAAACTCGCGACAGAACAAGACTCCAGTTACGCCGCCCTATTCAATCTGGGTGTCTGTTTAACTCAATTGGGTCAGTATCAAGAAGCACTGCAACAGCTACAAAATTGCCTCAAGCTAAATATCAAACCCGCTGAAATTTGGGCGCAAATTGGTTTTTGTTATTTTGAATTGGGTGATTACGATCAATCTTTGCGCTGTAATTTAGAAGCCCTCGCACACGATGCGCATCACATCAACGCCAAAAAAAATCTGGGCTTTGCCTATTTATCGATCCGCCGTTACGCCTTAGGTTGGTATTTTTATGAGAACCGTTGGGCCGGTGAAACCCATCATCCCCAACCAACTGATTTCAAAGAACCGCAATGGACGGGTTATCAATCACTTGAAAACAAAACTATTTTTGTGTATGCCGAACAAGGTTTGGGCGACTGCGTGCAATTTGTGCGTTACCTACCTTTATTAGTACAAAGAGGCGGACGCGTCATTTTTTATACGCCGCACACTTTGCGCCGCTTATTAATTTCCAGCGCGCTACCGATTGATCTGGTCACCTCATATCAAGATGCGACCGACTTCGACTATCAAGTCCCTTTGCTGAGCCTACCTCTCGCCTTTAATACCGATCAAAACAATCTTCCGGCACACACTTCTTACCTGCAATGCGATTACATTTTGCGTAAAAAGTGGCAAGACCTCTTACCCAAAAAAGTACTCAAAATCGGACTGATGTGGCGTGGTTTATCAGTGCCCCACAAAAAACGCTTAACACCCGCAGCCTTAGAAAATCTATTAGCCACGCCCAATACTCAATTCGTCAGTTTGTGTCACGATAAAAACTCTGAGGATGAATCCTTTCTCACACGCCATCCTGAAATTTTGAACTACGCACCTTTTGACGACTTGGCTGATACCGCAGGATTGATGATGAATTTAGACCTGATTGTGACTGTCGATACCGTCGTTGCACATCTTGCCGGCG
>JAVKMA010000104.1:0-3592 GCA_031538685.1 Burkholderiaceae bacterium
AGTTGGATAAATAAATAACGAGGAAACATTGGCTCGATGACGACTTTGGCTTTGTGACGACGAATTCTTTCGATTTGCAGTTTGGGTAAATAGCACATGTATCCCTGCTGTTCGAGATTGATCAGCGCAGTGTCTTCTTGGCGCGGTTTGGTGTGAACCAAATACCACGAAGTGCTTGGGGTACTTGGGGGACTTGAAGTTCGGGCACTTTCTGCAGCATTTTGAGAATTTTGTTGAGCGTTAATTACAGACTGTTTTTTTAACATCGATATTTGATCTGACCAATTATTAAAAGGAGAATGTTTTATGAGTACGCTAAATATTTTGTTGTGCGGTGCGCGGGGCTTTGTAGGGCGCAATATTAAAGCGGCGCTGATTATAGAAGGGCATACTATTTTTGAAGCCAAAGCGGATTTTTCCAAAGATACCTCTCCTGAGGTATGGATTGCACGTCTGGAAAATATAGATGTGGTGATCAATGCAGTTGGCGTGCTACGCGACAGTCAATCGCGCCCACTGAAAGCGGTGCATAGCGATACGCCAAAAGCCTTGTTCGATGCTTGTGCAACAGTCAGTCAGATGCGCGCCACGCCAATTCGGGTAATCCAAATTTCTGCACTAGGGGTTGGCAGCACTGCATTGGACAATCCAACTGACTACGCGGCCACTAAGCGTGAGGCAGATATTCATTTGTTATCCCTGATTAAAGAAGGGAGGCTTAGCGGCACAGTGCTGCGCCCCAGCATCATCTTTGGGGCTGGTGGCGCCAGTAGCAAGATGTTTGTTGCCTTGTCAAAACTGCCCGTGCTCGTACTGCCCAAACCTGTGTTGAGCGCACAAGTACAACCCATTGCCGTACAAGATTTGGCCAGAGGTGTGGCGAGTTTGTTAAAGCATTCCAAAATTGATGCCATGTATGAGTGCGTCGGTACAAGCGCCTTGCCTCTTGCCGATTTTATTGCCAGTTTGCGCGAACAACAAGGACGTACGACTGCGCGAATACTCGTCCTGCCTGCGTGGATGACTCGCTTAAGTGCACGTCTGGGCGACTATGTGCCCTTTTCACCATGGTGTAGTGAAACTCTAGCGCTCTTAGCGCTCGATAACGTCAGCGCATCAAGTGCATTCGCCTCAATACTGGGCAATACACAATTGCCGCTGTCTCATTATTGGAGTCAAGCATGGTTGTCGCCTGAAAAAGATAAATGAATGATTCAGGTTTTTTCTTAGACCTGCGCGCTGAGTTCTGAGCGTTTAGTTTTGTGTGCTTAGCCTTCTAAGAAAAAATCATCTTCATCATCACCTTCTTCTCCATCACCAATCATCGCTTCGTTAATCCGATGCAGGCCGGATAACAAACTGTTTTCATCAACTGAAATCAAACGCACACCTTGTGTCGCGCGCCCCATTTCTCGAATCTCAACCACGCGAGTGCGAATCAATACGCCGCCGTTGGTGATCAACATCACTTCGTCAGTATCGTTCGCCAGCGTCGCGGCAACAACCTTACCGTTTCGTTCCGAGGTCTTGATCGCCGTCATTCCTTTAGTACCACGGCCATGGCGCGTGTATTCAGTAATCGAGGTGCGTTTACCAAAACCGTTTTCAGTGGCGGTCAGCACCGATTGTGCTTCGTCTTTAGCCACCAGTAAGGCAATCACCGATTGCCCCTCACCTAAATTCATTCCGCGAACACCGCGTGCCCCACGGCCGACGCTGCGCACATCGTTTTCGTCAAATCGTACCGCTTTACCCGCGTCAGAGAACAGCATCACGTCGTATGTACCATCAGTCAAGGCGGCACCGACCAAAACATCACCTTCATCTAAATCAACCGCAATGATGCCGTTTTTGCGTGGGTTAGAAAATTCCGACAATGGTGTTTTTTTCACCACGCCGGCGGCGGTTCCTAAAAATACAAAATGGTCTTGGGGAAATTTGCTCATCCCGCCATCCAATGGCAAGGTGACGGTGATTTTTTCACCCTCTTCCATAGGGAATAAATTGACCAGCGGTTTGCCCCGCCCTGCACGACTGCCGATTGGCAGTTCCCATACTTTTTGCCAGTACACGCGACCACGGTTTGAGAAGAACAAAATAAAGTCATGTGTATGGCCAATAAAGAGCTGTTCAACCCAATCGTCTTCTTTCATTTGAGTGGCAGCTTTACCCCGTCCACCGCGTTTTTGTGCGCGGTAGTCCGAGAGCGCTTGTGCTTTGATATAGCCGGTGTGACTAATGGTGACAACGCGGTTTTCTGGCGTGATTAAATCTTCAGTTTCTAAATCCGCTGAATTGAGTTCGATTTCTGAACGACGCGGATTACCTTCACCGTAAGCCAACTGCACGGCAGTGGTTTCTTCAATGATGATTTGTGTGACACGAGCAGGCGTTTTTAAAATATCAATCAAGTCGCTGATGTGCGTCATGATTTCATGATATTCGTTCAAAATTTTGTCTTGCTCCAATCCGGTCAAGCGTTGCAAACGCATTTGCAAAATTTCTTGCGCTTGAATTTCTGACAAACGATACAAACCATCGCCTTGCAAACCAAAATCAGCCGGCAAAGATTCCGGACGATAGGCACTGACATCGCCCGCGTTATTTTGCGCAGCGCGCTCCAACATATTGCGCACTAAGGATGAATCCCAAGTTTTATTCATCAGAGCGATGCGTGCTTCAGGCGGTGTTGGCGCGGCTTTAATCAAGGCGATAAAGTCATCGATGTTGGCCAGTGCCACGGCTAAACCTTCCAACACATGACCGCGATCACGCGCTTTGCGTAATTCAAAAACGGTGCGGCGTGTGATGACTTCGCGGCGGTGATTGAGAAAAGATTGCAAGACTTGTTTTATGTTCAATAAGCGTGGCTGGCCATCGACCAGTGCCACCATATTGATTCCAAAGCTGTCTTGTAACTGCGTGTGTTTGTACAAATTATTTAATACGACTTCAGGGATTTCACCGCGTTTTAACTCAATCACTAAACGCATCCCCGATTTATCGGACTCGTCGCGTGCATCGCTAATGCCGTCTAATTTTTTATCGCGCACCAATTCAGCCATGCGTTCGATCAGGCTTTTTTTATTAACTTGGTAAGGAATTTCATCGACCACAATCGCCTGGCGATCACCCGAGCCATATGGTTCAAAATGTGTTTTGGCGCGCATCACGACGCGTCCACGCCCGCTGTGATAGGCGTCGCGAATTCCCGATACGCCATAAATTAAACCGCCAGTAGGAAAATCAGGCGCCGGAATAAAACTCATCAACTCATCAATCGTCGCTTCAGGATTAGCCAGCAAATACAGTACACCTTTAGTAATTTCATTTAAATTGTGCGGCGGAATATTGGTCGCCATTCCCACCGCAATTCCCGATGATCCGTTGATTAACAAGTTCGGCAAGCGTGTTGGCAGTACGGCCGGTTCGCGCTCTTTGCCGTCGTAATTGGGAACAAAGTCAACGGTGTCTTTATCAATATCGGCCAGTAACTCGTCAGCGATTTTGTCCAGTCGGCACTCGGTGTAACGCATTGCTGCGGCGTTGTCGCCATCGATTGAACCAAAGATTCCTTGTCCATCAACCAGTG
>JAVKMA010000105.1:0-2318 GCA_031538685.1 Burkholderiaceae bacterium
CCATATCCACCATGAAATAGGCCCGTGTAAAGCTAAATAAAGTAGAGACTTGGTAAGGCTCTAGCAATACGGTGTCGATGATGATGCCTTTTTGTTGGGCACGGGTTTCATGGGTCAGCGGCAGTACCAATGGAACGAATCCTTCGCCATCAAAAATCCGACCAACGATATAAGCACTTTTGCCGCGAAAGAATAAGTGCGCGTAAATATGGATTTGATGACTGGTCGCTTGGCGCAGTTGGGCGGCTTGGCGGTGTGCAAAGGACGCCTCAATTTTATGTAATACCGCATCAATATCCGCATCAAAAGATAAAAAAGGGACTTCAATATTGAAGTCCAAAACAATTTTTCGAATCACTTCGCGTAAATTATTTTGATGCAATAAATAACTGCGATAAATGACACCCTCTAAGGGTTCGATGTATTCTGTGGAAATCGCGGGCCGAACAAAAATGAAATCATTATGAAAATAGGCGCGATGCAAAATTTTGCAACATACTGAATTAAAAAAAGTTTCAGCTAATTCGGGTTGACGATGATTGGCTAATAAACCCATGTAATGCAATTTGACCTCGCGCCAAACTTCGTCGGTTAAATCTTCTTCGATGTATTCAGACTCTAGCGCAGTAATGCATTCACGCACTCGCAAGTCGTAGTAATCAATCCGTTCTACTGCATCGTCGTGTAAGGCATCAAACTGTCCTTGCTCAAAGCGGGTACGCGCATGACAGCTGATTTGACGAAAAATTCTGAAATGTTTATCAAAGCCATCTAATATGGTTCGGGCAATATCAAACGCAATTTGTGACGACAATAACTTTGGGAAGTTTTGAGTCATATTCAAAAATTAAAAATCAAGATGAGTAAAAGTTTAGCGGACATTGGTTTAAAAATTAAAACTGTTTTTAATTTGTGAGGGATTACCTAGTTGCGTAGATTTTCTACTAAATCAGACCATTCTTAATCAAAGTCTTGTCAAACATACATTCCTTATTTTCTCTAAAATGGCTATAATCGTTCTCTTTTTTCGTCAGCCAGTAGGGAAAGTTTATGTACGCAGTGATTAAAACAGGTGGTAAACAATATCGTGTGAGTCAGGGCGACCGACTCAAAATTGAACAACTCAGTGCCGAAACTGGCAGTGAAATTACTTTTGAGGAAGTTTTGGCCGTCGGTGGCGGGGCTGGTTCGGTTAAAATTGGGACTCCTTTATTGACTGGCGCAGCGGTAAAAGCCAAAGTGTTAGCTCAAGGGCGTCATGACAAAGTGAAGATTTTTAAAATGCGCCGTCGTAAGCATTATCAAAAACGTCAAGGTCATCGTCAAAACTTCACGCAGATTGAAATTACCTCAATTAATGCCTAGTTTTTTGAACGAGGTGTTTGCAGGGGTAATTTGTTGAATCGGCAATAGTTTTATTTACGTAATTTATAAGGAATAGAAATGGCACATAAAAAAGGTGGCGGTACGACACGTAATGGTCGTGATTCAGAATCGAAACGATTAGGAGTTAAAGTTTATGGCGGGCAGGAAATTCGCGCGGGCGGTATCATTATTCGTCAACGTGGCACACAATTTCATCCAGGTGAAAATGTGGGTATGGGCAAAGACCACACGCTGTTCGCTAAAAAAGATGGCATCGTAATTTTTGGTGTATCAGGCAAAGCACAAAAGCGTTTTGTTGAAATTCAAGACTAAGCTTCAGATGCTTTCCAAAAAGGCTTTGCATTAGCAAAGCCTTTTTTATTTGCAGAGTAAACAAATGAGCCCAGCCATCTCTAGAGTTTATTTTCACGCGGAATTACGCGCAGTATTTAATTGTTGATCCCTATGAAATTCATCGACGAAGCCATAATCGAATTGATCGCCGGTGACGGTGGTAACGGCATCTGTAGTTTTTGTCGAGAAAAATATCGTCCATTTGGCGGCCCTGATGGCGGCGATGGTGGCCGCGGAGGAAGTATTTATGTGATTGCCGATCGTAATCTCAACACTTTGATTGATTACCGCTATGCGCGACTTCATCGTGCACCGCATGGTGAAAATGGTCGTGGTGCAGATTGTTATGGCAAAGGTGGCGATGACATTTTTTTGAAAATGCCTGTCGGTACCATCATTACGGATGCCCATTCAAACGAGTTGGTTGCTGATTTAATCACGCACGGGCAAAAATTTTTGTTAGCCGAAGGCGGGCAAGGGGGCTTTGGCAACATTCATTTCAAATCGAGCACTAATCGCGCGCCGCGTCAAAAAACGCCTGGCAAAGCTGGCGAGCAACGGCTGTTAAATTTAGAGTTAAAAGTATTGGCCGACGTGGG
>JAVKMA010000106.1:0-4289 GCA_031538685.1 Burkholderiaceae bacterium
ATCCGCACACCAAAGGTCCTGACCCACCGTTGGGGAGCAAAGCTGTATCAACGCGAAAGACAAAACCTTCGGCTTGAACCTCGCTCAAACTATTGAATAATCGTTGCCCCAGTTTCGTAAAAAACTCGTGATTAGACAGACCTTTTTCGGTTTCGCCTTCTTCGGGATATAAAAAAACCAGGTCAATATCGGAGGACACATTTAATTCACCGCCGCCTTGCTTGCCCATCGCGATCACTAACAAATACTGTTCGCTATTGCTTTCCTCGCCCATGGGCGCGCCATAACGCGCCAGTAGTTGTTGATGATGATGCGCGACCAATTGCGTCACCGCGCGATCGGCGAAGTGCGTCATGGTGGTGACGATTTCGTCGAGACCGCATTGACAATACAAATCGCGCACCAGCAAATGCGCAATGACTTGCGGGCGCAATCGGCGTAGATAAGAGTCGATATCGCTGGTTTGATGACATTCGCTAGGGACGTCAAAACCTGCGGGATCAAAGGGTTTTTGGGTGCTGATTAAAAAATCTGCCAGAAAATTCGGCGTCTTTTGTTCCTGCTGATTTAACCAATGGTCTAAAAAAATTGACCCCGCGCGCAAACGGCGAATCGATTCAATCAGTAAAGAGTCGTTAATATCGGAAGAATGAGACATACCAGATCCAATTGATGTCGATAATTTTAAGAACCCCGATTGTCTCGTATCCTGGTCTTGAGAATGGGGACAGGTTTTATATGCTGTATTGAGGCGATTGCTGAAGTGATTCAATGAATAACCATAATTTATGAAAATTAGTGCAGTGTTTAAAAATATTGGGCGGGTGTGTAAAGTTGTTCTAATCACCTTGGCCTGTCTGTTAGTGCTATTGTGGGCGGTGTTGCAGTTTTGGGGATTTGAAAAAATTGCCAGCTACAAACCGCAGTTGGAAGCGCAAATCAGTCAGGTGTTGAACAGTCGCGTCACGATTGATCAAATCTCATTGGCTTGGGATTGGGGGCGTTTGCGTGCTGATGTGCGGGGGTTGAATATTTATCGCAAAGGCGAGAGCACCGCAGCGGTGAGTACACAGGACGCTTATGTGATTGTGTCCTGGCGCAGTTTGTGGGCCGGCATGCCCATACTGGCGCACGCGCAGCTAAATCGACCGTATATTGAAATCGTGCGTAACGCTGAAGGTCAGTTGTACTTGGCGGACTATATGATTGACCTGACGAAAAAAGGTGATGGCAGTGGTGCCAGAATTTTCTTTTCACAACCCAACATTGCGATTGGACAAGCGCGCGTGCTGTGGCGTGATCACACCAGTAACGGCCGCGCGATGATTTTGGACGAGACCAATGTCGAGATCAGTAATGGCCAGTTATCGCATCGTTTTGACGTTCAAGCGCGTTTGAATATTGAGCCAGAAAAAACCGATAAAAGCGCGAACAAAGAGGCGTCCGTACTGAGCTTAAAAGTTCAGGCTGATATGGCGCACGAAATTTTTGCCGTCGATTTTGCCGACACTTCAAAATGGCGTGGCGTGATTCGTGCGCAATTGCCACAACTTGATTTGGCGCGGGTCTACGACGTTAGTGGCGCATTGGCAGGATATTTGCCTGAAGTTGCCAAGGAAGCCCGCACACAAATTAAACCGCTGTCGGGGATGCTGGATTTGGAAGTCATGACGCGTATCGATCAATTGCAAGTGCGCGAAATCACGGGCGCACTTAATTTAGCGCAACTCAATTTACCCTTACCTAAAAATGCAGTGTTGGTGCCCTCGCTATCGTATCAATTGAAGGCGATTAAAACTCAATTTTCGTATCAATCACAAGCGCCAAAATTATTTGATCTGCGCTTAAAAAATATCAATATCGAAGCGCCTAATATCGAAACACCCAATATCGAAACACCCCATGGCGTCACCTTTTCACCCAGCCCGATTCGCATCGTGCGCGACACCCCCAGCCACATCAAAATTACGATGGACGATATGGCGTTCTCACCATTACTGGTGTTGGCACAAAACCTGCCACTCATCGCGCGCTATCGCAATCCTTTGTTGGCCTTATCGGTTGATGGACAAGTCAAAGGACTGGCGCTGGAATTTGACGGTGCACATTTCAAAGTTGCCGCACAATTAAAAGACCTTAATGCCCATTCACGCGAGAATAAGGGCGAGGGTGGGGGTATCACACCGCTGGTCAAAGGATTTAACGCGACGATCGCAGGCGATGATCAGTATGGCCAATTGAGCGCCAACGCGCAAATATTTGGTGCGCTCTTACCCGAGATCATGGATAAAAACGCCAGTGTGATTGAAAATTTGGCTTTGAATCTTGATTGGACACATACCCTGGCTGCGGCGTATCAACAAGCGGTGAATCAAAAAGCAGGATATCAAAAAGTGGCGTATCAACCAGTGGTGAAGCAGAAAGTAGTCAGTCAAAAAGCAGTGAATGCAAACGTAAACACGGACACAGAAAATCCATCGTCCGAACCCAATTCAAATGATCACTGGAAGTTCAATATCACGCAACTGGATTTTGATCAAGCCGCTTTGAAGTGGCGTAGTCAAGGTGTGTATCAGTTGAGCACAAAATCAGACGCGAAATCAGACACGAAACCAGACGCGAAAAATGATCATTTACAACTCAATGCCAAAATTAATCAATTGGAGCTGTCGAGCCTGCATCGCTACATTCCGTATTCGATTGAAGGGGCGCGCAAATGGTTAAGTGCGGCCTTCAGTCGCGGCACTTTGCGTGATGTCAATTTGGCCCTGAATACTTCTCTGACACATTTTGAATTGCCCACCGAATCACACGATGAGGAAGGTCAGGCCGCCAAGACTCGACCCAGCACGCCACCGGTATTGAAATTAACGGGCAAAATTACTGAGGCTCAAGTGAACTATTTGCCCGGCGCAAAGGTGCAGCATAAAGGCGCGACGCTGTGGCCGACTTTGCAAGTCGCGCAGGCTGACGTCTTGATGGAAAACCGTCACCTGACGATTACCTCGCAACAAGCGGAGACCTCGGGAATCGCGGTACATGATTTAAATTTTCAAATTCCCGATTTAACTGCGCCCGTGATTTTGGTGGATGCCAAGGGTACTGGGCCTTTGGCGGGCTTGATTGATTACGTCAACAAGAGTCCAGTGGGCGCCTTGATTGGTAATGCGACCGCTGACATGATGGTCAGTGGCGACAGTGGTTTGGATTTACTGTTGAAATTGCCGCTGGTGGGTAAAGACCCCTTGACGCTCAGCGGACGTGTGCCCTTTAAAGGCAATCAGGTGTTGATGACGGCTAAGGCCCCGCCAATTTCAAACATCACAGGTGATGTGGCGTTTAATAACAAAGGTGCGAACACGGATGGACTGTATTTTGACTTTCTGGGTGGACGTCATCATTATCGAATGAAAACCGACGATAAAGGCGCGATGCGCGTCGATGGTCAAGGAGCGCTGAAAATGGCGGCTTTGCAAGCTTTCGCACCGACACAAGCCATTTGGCGCGGTGTTTCGGGTGAGTTGCCGTATCAACTGGAGGCCACGATCGCCGATGGCGCGATCAATGCCCAGCTCGACAGTTCTGCCCAAGGCTTGGATTTGAAATTGCCGCTGCCGTTTCGTAAGACAGCCAGTGAGCGCAAACCCTTGTCAATCAGCCTACACAAAGGACAAAAACTGGCGCTTGATGCAAAGTGGTTGGGTACTGAAGGCATTTCAGTTCATGCTAATGCCGATCAATTGGCGCCAAATAAAGCTTTGGGCAATGGAGTGAGTGCTGACATATTCTTGTCGCGATTTGATTTGAATGAATGGCTGCCTTTTTTAACCCCTGAAAAGCCGATTGAACCTCAGCCTGATGCCGTTTCGGGTACTTTTGATGCGGCCTTGTTGATTCCCAGCGCGCAGTTACCCATCACCGATGTCAAATTCAAAATCGGCGCGGCACGCGCGTCGTATATTGATTTGGGTGAAGTGGTGCTCGGACTGAATAACGATATTCCTAAAGCGGCCTGGAATTTTTCACTCAATAGCAAAGTCGCGCAAGGTAAGGGTACGTGGTTTGCCGCGCCACAGCTGGCCAATTCACGCGTGCAGGGACAGTTTGCGTTTATCCGTATTCCTGCGCCACCATCGAATCCGGCTGACACGGCCGCTGGTGCCAACGCGGCGCCAACAGCTAAAGTTGGAGCAGAACTCGAGTCAGTGACACCGCCAGCAGTTAAGCCGCGAGTTCATCGTCCGATGTTTGCCTTGCCAACAATGGATATTCAAGTTGACGATCTGGTG
>JAVKMA010000107.1:0-2165 GCA_031538685.1 Burkholderiaceae bacterium
AGCTGTGCGCCTAAGGATGCTTCACAACTAGTGACGAAATGAGCAATAAGCGCTTCAACAGCGTCGTCTTGCAAGGTATTTTGATCGCTTTGCAACTCAATCCGAAAGGCCAAATTTTTTTGATCACGGCTCAAATTGCCCCCCCTAAAGTGATCAAATAAAACAATCGTACGCAAAATAGTTGCAGATGTCTTTTTCTGCAACTCAGAGAACACTTTAACAAACTGATCTGCGCCGATGTTTTCAGGGACAACAAAGGCCACATCACGCCACACCGCCGGATACTTTGAAATGCGTGCATATTTAGGAATATCCCCTGTTTGCACAGCCGCAGAGTCTAGCTCAAAAACAACGGGAATTTTCTCTAACTTGTATTTTAACAACAACTTAGGATGCAAAGCTCCTAAATAACCTAAGCATTTATCACCCTGATAAATTGTTGCACTTTGTCCAGGATGTAACCAAGGCAGGTCCGCCCGACGCCATTCTAATTGGTCGCTCGCGATGAGCGCCTCAATCTCGGCTTTAACATCGTAAAAATCTACCGCGCGACTTTTAGTGCCCCATTGCATCGGTTCAACATCGCCGTAAGCGAGGCCCGCGATTTTCTGTACTTCTGCAATGCCCTTTACCTCGTGAGCGCTACTTTTGATCTGCTCAGAAAAAGAAAACACGCGCGCCATCTCAAAAATACGCAGCCGCGTCGCCCGACGGTCCAAGTTATAGCCTAAAGTCTCTAATAGACTCGGAACCAAGCTACTGCGCATCACCGCCAAATGCGCCGCAATCGGGTTTTGTAATGTGATCGGGCGTGGGTTATTGACAATATCACGCTCCCAATCGGGTGGGACAAAACTATAGTTAATGACTTCTTGATAACCTGCATTGACCAAACACGTTCGCAAATACGCCAACGAATGTCGCGCTTCATCAGGAATTAACGGCGGAGTTGATATTTGCGGCAATGAAGTAGGAATACGATCAAAACCGTATACCCGCGCGCATTCTTCAATTAAGTCTTCTTCAATTTTTAAATCAAAACGAAAGCTGGGAACTGCAACACTGAAAACGGTATCGCTATCGGTTTTCGCATCGGTTTTCGCATTGGTTGCAATGTGATAACGCAAACCCAAATCATCAAAGCATTGCCTGACTTCGGCCTCGCTCATAGGTACGCCTAAAATTTTGTGCAAGCGGGTTAAACGCAAATTGATTTTTGCTTCGCTAGGCATAGCGCACAACTGATCATCAATCGGGCCAAACGCCGTCTCAGGCGTCGCACAAATTAAATCCACTAACTCGCACACTCGCTCCATGACGGCAACATGATCGGCGTAATCAACGCCGCGTTCAAAACGATAACCCGCGTCGGTCTGTAAACCCAAAGCGCGCGCGCGCCCTTGAATCGCATCAGGCGCCCACGCACCAATTTCAATAAAGATATTTTGAGTTGAATCAGAAACCGCACTACGCGCCCCACCCATAATGCCAACCAGCGACTCCACTTGTTGTGTATCAACAATCACACCATAAGTTTTATTTAAAACCACTTGACGCCCATCAAGCAAAGTCAAGGTTTCATCCGGATGCGCCATTCGAACGATTAACCCCCCGCTAATTTTGTCGCGATCAAAAATATGCGTTGGGTGTCCCAGTTCCAACATCACGTAATTAGAAATATCGACCAAAGCCGAGACCGAACGCATACCGCATGCTTCTAAGCGACGTTTCATCCATGTAGGCGAAGTTGCTTTTGCGTTCACTTGACGCACCACCCGTCCAGTAAAACGCCAGCAAAGTTCTGGCGCCTGGACTGAAACAGCCAATTTATCGTCACAGCTTGCGGCAATAGTTTTTCGCACCGGAATGTGTGGCGCTTGTTTGGCAAAGCGTGCCGCATCACGCGCGACACCTAAAATTGACAAACAATCACCCCGATTGGGCGTCAATTTAATATTCAATAAGGTATCGGAAATTTTCCAATACGTGCCAAAATCAGCACCCACTGGCGCGTCTTCAGGCAATTCCATCAAACCTTCGCTCTCTTCGCTCACGCCTAATTCACGCGCCGAGCACAACATTCCATGCGACATGATTCCGCGTAACTTCGCAGCCTTCATCACCATCGTAGGGGAATGCGCGCTTAACTCACCGCCAACCTGAGC
>JAVKMA010000108.1:0-3305 GCA_031538685.1 Burkholderiaceae bacterium
GCCATTAACATCGAAACGGGTGAGCGTAAAGAAGACGGCACACGTCGCACAACGCGTTATGACATTGATTTAACCAAATGTATTTTTTGTGGCTTTTGCGAAGAAGCCTGTCCGGTTGAAGCCATTGTCGAGACACCCATTTTTGAGTATCACGGCGAAAAACGCGGCGATCTGTATTTCACCAAAACGATGTTGTTAGCGATTGGCGATCAATATCAAAACCAAATTCAAGCAGCGAAACAAAAAGATGCCCCTTATCTTTAATGAATAATTTTTATGTTTGATTTATTTAGCACTCTTTTTTATCTCTTTTCAGCCTTGTTGATGTACGCGGGGGTTCGCGTCATTACTGCTAAAAATCCGGTACACGCCGCATTACATTTGATGTTGATATTTTTCAATTGCGCAGGGATTTGGCTTTTATTACAAGCCGAATTTCTCGCTTTGGTACTGATCATGGTGTACGTTGGCGCGGTCATGGTTTTGATTTTATTTGTTGTCATGATGTTGGATTTAGAACAATCTTTTCTGGTTAATAATTTGAAAAAAAACTATCCCGTCGCGATATTGATGGGTATCGTTTTAGTTCTGGATTTGTGCGTTGCAATCCTACGTGGTTATAGCGAACGCTATCCCTCGCCACCAGAAAAATTATTGGAACAAGTCGGCACAACACGCAGCCTGGGGCTCTCTTTATTTCGCGAACATCTTTTCTCGGTTGAAGTGGCGGCAACGATTTTGCTCACGGCCTTAATTGCCGCGGTCGCCTTGACTTTACAAAAACGTAAAAATGTACGTGGCATCGCTGTTAGTTCACAACTGGCGGCGCGTAAAGAGGATCGCATGAAGCTTGTTAGAGGCATGGGCGTTGTGGGCGTTGCATCACAAAACAACAACGACGCACACAATAACGAACCCAACACGCCTGCGGCGTAACTTTTATTTTATTAGAGCCACCATGATAGGACTGACCCATTACCTGATTCTTTCTGCGGCGATGTTTACGCTGTCAGTAGTCGGCATATTCATGAACCGCCGCAACATTCTCGTCATCTTGATGGCGATTGAAATCATGCTATTGGCGGTCAACACAAATTTTATTGCGTTTTCTCACTATCTTGCTGATACCACAGGGCAAGTGTTTGTATTTTTCATTTTGACCGTCGCGGCGGCTGAATCAGCCATCGGTTTGGCCATTTTGGTAATTCTGTTTCGCCGTACGCATACAGTTGACGCAGAACAAATCGCTAAATTAAAAAACTGATATTCAAAACTGTTACCCTTAATGATGAACTCTTTTGTCCTTTGCACCATCGCATTTCTTCCCTTAATCGCGGCGTTTTTGGTCGGTGTTTTTGGTACACGTTTGGGCGCTTTGACGTTCGCGGGACGCAATGTAATGTTACCGCGAGCACTGTCGCACAGCATTACGATTAGTGCTGTCGCCGTGTCCTGCCTACTTTCATTCTTAGTATTAAATGATGTCCTTGCTGGTGCACGCTTTAACGAAGCGCTATACCAATGGATGGTGATTGGAAAATTAAAATTTGAAATTGGTTTTTTAGTCGACGGTTTAACTGCGATGATGATGTGCGTCGTGACATTTGTTTCGCTGATGGTACATGTCTACACCGTCGCATATATGCATGAGGACGAGGGTTACAACCGCTTCTTCTCTTATATCTCCCTGTTTACTTTTGCCATGCTCATGTTAGTCATGAGTAATAACTTCTTGCAGTTATTTTTTGGATGGGAAGCTGTCGGCTTGGTCTCTTATCTGTTGATCGGTTTTTGGTTTAAAAAACCGACGGCGGTGTTTGCCAATATGAAAGCCTTTTTAGTCAACCGTGTCGGCGATTTTGGCTTCATCATTGGCATCGGATTGGTGCTGGCCTACACAGGGTCGCTCAATTACACAGAAGTGTTCGCGAATAAATCGACCTTATTGGATAAAACGATTTTAAATACCGACTGGCCAGTGATTACCGCCGCCTGTATTGCCTTGTTTATTGGCGCAATGGGAAAATCAGCACAAGTACCTTTGCATGTATGGCTACCCGATTCAATGGAAGGTCCGACACCAATTTCTGCACTCATTCATGCGGCGACAATGGTGACTGCCGGTATTTTTATGGTGGCGCGGATGTCGCCCATTTTTGAATTGTCCGACACCGCTTTGTCTTTTATTATTGTGATCGGCGCTATTACTGCTTTATTCATGGGGTTCTTGGGCATTATTCAAAATGACATCAAGCGCGTCGTTGCCTATTCAACCTTGTCACAACTGGGTTATATGACGGTCGCGCTGGGAACTTCGGCGTATTCAGTCGCGGTATTCCATTTAATGACCCACGCATTTTTCAAAGCTTTGTTGTTTTTGGGCGCAGGTTCAGTCATCATGGGAATGCACCACGAACAAGACATTCGCCACATGGGCGGTTTACGTAAATACATGCCCATTACTTGGATAACCTCGCTAATCGGTTCTTTAGCCTTGATTGGCACGCCTTTCTTTTCTGGTTTTTATTCCAAAGATAGCATTATCGAAGCGACTCATTTCTCTCATTTATGGGGAGCTCAGTTCGCGCACATTGCCTTGTTAATCGGTGTCTTTGTGACTGCGTTCTATTCATTCCGTATGTATTTCTTGGTCTTTCATGGTAAACCACGCTTTGATGCGCATCACCACGCGCCGCATGAATCACCAATGACCGTCACTATCCCCTTAGTTTTATTAGCGATCCCGTCTGTATTGATTGGCTATTTCACGATTGGTGATTTGGTGCACGGTGGCTTTTTTAAGGATGCGATCACATTTGCTACGCAACACGCCAATGTTAAAGCGCTAAGCGAAGAATTTCATGGTGCATTTGCAATGGCCTTGCACGGATTTTCAACGCTACCGTTCTTTTTAGCGGCCTCAGGCGTATTAAGTGCGGCGGTTTTCTATCTATGGCTACCGCACTTACCTGCTCGTATTGCGCCGTCTTTAGGCGTTCTCAATTATGTTTTAGAGCGGAAGTATTTCTTTGACAACTTCAACGAACAAGTGCTGGCAAGGGGCGTTCGAGGTTTGGGTCAAGTGTTTTCAAAAATAGGAGATCGTTGGTTAATTGATGGGCTATTTGTGAATGGTGCGGCAAACTTAATCGCCTTATCCGCAGAGCTCGCACGCAAAATACAAACTGGTTTGGTCTCTTGGTACGCCTTGTTGATGTTGATCGGTCTAGTTGCATTTTTAATGTACTTTTTACCATCACCGTTTGCGTACTCGGTCATCTAAGTCAAAGAATTTTGTTTTCTCA
>JAVKMA010000109.1:0-12176 GCA_031538685.1 Burkholderiaceae bacterium
ACGTACATACAGTACGTGAGGATTTCGCGTACTGTGCAACAAAGCAATTCGCCGCAAAAATGAATTGATAGAAGTGCCCTAAACTCTTAATTTTGGGCAAGAATTATGAAATTGAGTATTACGGGTCATCATATTGAAGTCACTCCTGCCATCAATGAACATGTTCACATAAAGATGCGGCGTCCTGAAACCCACTTCACGGGAAGTATCGAAGCCCACGTTGTGTTGACGCATTTGGCCAGTAAGGCTAAGGAAGAACGCAATGTGGCTGAAGTCAATGTATTAGTCCAGGGCAAAGCTTTACACGCTTCGGCAACACATGGCGATATGTACAGCGCGATTGATGAGATGGTCAATAAAATCAGCACGCAATTGGACAAATACAAAGCGCAAAAGAAATTTGACCACTCGGTTCCACATATTCAGTAACTCCGCTTTTCTGATAACAACGACATGTCTGTTCCGATTCTGACTTTAGACCACATCCAATTTTCATATCAGGATCGCGCGATCTTGCACGACATCTCGATACAGTTTCAAAAAGGGCAAGTGGTCGCAATCATGGGCGGATCGGGTTCTGGGAAAACGACCATTTTGCGCATCATTGCGGGCCTCATCAAAGCCGCCAAAGGCCAACTCGCATGGAATGGCAGTAGCGAAATTTGGCACAATGACGCCGCCTTGTATACCTGGCGCAAAGAAGTTGGAATGCTCTTTCAACAAGGCGCCCTACTGACTGATATCAGCGTTTTTGAAAACATTGCGTTCCCTTTACGCGAGCTCACCCATTTACCCGAATCAATTATTCGCGACATCGTTTTGATGAAATTAGAAGCAGTGGGATTGCGTGGCGCGCACCAACTGATGCCCTCCGCACTATCCGGTGGAATGGCGCGTCGAGTCGCCCTCGCACGCGCGATCGTGATGGACCCCTTGTTAATCATGTACGACGAACCTTTTGCAGGACTTGATCCAATTTCCATGGGTGTCATCGCGAATTTAATTCGCCGCTTAAACGATGCGCTCGGCGCGACATCTGTGCTGGTGTCACATGACGTCGATGAATCTTTTGCAATTGCTGACTTTGTCTATTTTGTCTCGCAAGGCCAGATCGTCGCGCAAGGAACGCCCGCGCAATTGCGTCAAAGCACGCATCCTTATGTGCAACAATTTATTGAAGCAAAAGCCGATGGCCCCGTCCCCTTTCACTATCCAAGCTGCGATATTCAAAAGGATTTTTTCCTATGAATAAATTGATCGCAGGAATACAAGGCATCGGCGCAGTGAGTGAAAGAATCATCAACTCTCTGGGCGATTTTTTTATTTTTAGCGGGCGTTTATCAATTGCCACCGTCCGCAATCTCAAACGATTTAGCCTGGTCATTCAGCAACTGCATTTCATCGGCAATTATTCGCTCTTGATTATTGCGGTGTCTGGCCTGTTTGTCGGTTTTGTCTTAAGTTTGCAAGGCTATTACATTTTGAACAAATACGGTTCAGAACAAGCACTGGGTGTGATGGTGGCCTTGTCTTTAATGCGCGAACTGGGCCCAGTTGTCACCGCCTTGTTATTTGCCGGTCGAGCGGGGACCTCTCTCACCGCAGAAATCGGTTTGATGAAAGCGTCTGAACAATTAATGGCGATAGAAATGATGGCGGTACGTCCGATCAACCGCATACTGGCGCCGCGTTTTGCGGCGGGTGTGATTGCCATGCCGTTCTTGGCGGCAATCTTTAGTGTATTGGGGGTAATCGGCGGCTACATCGTCGGAGTGCTTTGGTTGGGCGTTGATCAGGGCGCGTTTTGGTCGCAAATGCAAGGCGCGGTCAATCCGATTGACGATGTTTTAAACGGGATTATCAAAAGTATTGTGTTTGGTGTTACCGTCACCTTAATTGCGCTACACCAAGGCTATACCGCACAACCCACACCAGAAGGCGTTTCGCACGCGACAACTCGAACAGTCGTGCTGTCATCCTTGAGCATCTTAGGATTGGATTTTGTTCTCACCGCTCTAATGTTTAAATAAGCCGTGGTTTCAATATTCATTAGGGCACTTCTATAAATACAGAATGTGCGGATGAAGTGCGAGGCGCACAGCACACAGAAACCGGAGCGTACATACAGTACGTGAGGATTTCGCGTACTGCGCAACAAAGCAATTCGCCGCAAAAATGAATTGTTAGAAGTGCCCATTACGCGAATAACTTTGTCGATACAATTACTTTGTTGATTTAGGAAGCACATATTATGAAAAATGCACTTCACTTTTGGGTTGGTCTTTTTGTCTTATTAGGCGGACTGGCCATTTGTTTTTTAGTTTTTCAAACCACTAGCGCTACGTGGTCAAGCAATCCATCAAGCTATCAACTGACGGCCTACTTTGATAACGTTGGCGGATTAAAAAAACGCTCACCCATCAAAAGTTCTGGCGTAGTTGTTGGGCGTGTTAGCGAGATTAGCTTTGATCCAAAACGCTATCGTGCCAAAGTGGTCTTGGATATTGATGGGCGTTATCAATTTCCCAAAGATAGCTCACTCAAAATTCTGACTTCGGGTTTATTGGGCGAACAGTTTCTAGGCTTAGAGGCTGGTGGCGACGATCAATTATTAAATACGGGTAGCGAAATTAAAATGACGCAATCAGCTGTGGTTCTGGAAAATCTGATCAGTCAATTTTTATATAACAAGGCGCAAGATACGCCGGCCAATTCAAATGCTGCCAGCAGCACCTCTAAATAACGCTTTGTCTCTCTAATGACTATGACTGTTCGCCTGCGTCACCTGATCTTGCTGTTGTGCACAACGTATCTTGCCGCCTGCACCACGGTTGCGCCGCAAGAAGTGTCGCCACAAGACCCGTGGCAAAGTTGGAACCGTTCAGTATTTAACTTTAACGAAGGCACGGACAAATATGTTTTGAAACCCGTTGCCACAACGTATAAAAATTACGTTCCCAGTCCTGTACGCACAGGTATCAAAAATTTTTTTAGCAATATCGGCGACTTGTGGGGGGCGGTAAATAAAGTTTTACAAGGTGAAATCAGGAATGGCCTGCAAAATACCGGTCGATTTATTTTTAACTCAACCGTCGGTTTGTTTGGCATACTGGATTTGGCTACGCCAATTGGACTACCCAAAATACCGGGGGATTTTGGGCAAACACTGGGGCGTTGGGGGGTCGGCGCTGGACCGTATGTCGTTTTGCCTTTTCTAGGCCCATCAACATTACGCGATAGCGCGGCCTTAACAGTAGACTGGAACGGTAATTTATGGAACCGCTATACCAGCGGCAATGAAAAACTAGTCGGCACTGCTGTCAACCTCGTCAATACTCGAGCCAATTTACTGAATTCGACTAACTTTATTGATGATGCGCAGTTTGATAAATATTCATCTTTCCGTGAGATATATTTACAACGTCGCCAGGATATGGTCAACCCTGACGACGATTTTGAAAAATAGATTTTGAAAAATTATTCAGCGATAAAACCCCTTTACTATTTTTAACGAGGATTAACCATGACATTTCAACATGTAATCAAACGTTTTTCTATCACCACTGCACTGATTTGCGCCTTATTCACGAACATGGCATCGGCCGCAGTTGAGGCACCCGACGTGTTTATTAAACGCATCATTGCAAGCGTATTGAAGGATATTGAAACCACTAAAATCAAATCTGGGGATCTTGTCGCATTAACTAATTTGGTTGATCAAAAAATCATTCCCAACCTTGATTTTGCACGCATGACTCAACTCACCGTGGGAAAATATTGGCGCGATGCAACACCTGAACAACGTAATACTTTAATGAAGGAGTTCAAAATTTTATTGACCTCGACTTACGCAGGTGCATTGAATCAAGTCAAAACGGTCAAAGTACGCTACCGTCCGACCCGCTATGTCGAAGGCGATACCGAATCGGAAGTCCGCTCCAGTATCAGTGCTGCCGGCGCAGAACCCGTTGAAGTAAGCTATCGTTTATCCCTTGAAAATGGTTCATGGAAAGTGTATGACCTGAATATCGCAGGTTTGTGGTTGCTGCAAAACTACAAAACCAGTTTTGAGCGCGAAGTTAGCCAAGCTGGTATCGATCAGCTAATTAATAACTTGAGTAAAAAAAATAAAGAATTGGCCGCCCGTCAAAATAATCAAAAATAATTTTGACCTGCAATCGAACCCTGATTTTGATTGCTGATAAAACCATCCATCCTATGACCCTGTTTGTCTATCGCGTGACCGAGGTACCTACAACCCTCACTCTTGAGCCTTTGATTGCGAAAACCCTAGCCGCGATCAAAGACAGCAAGGCACTTCGAGTGAATATTGATGTGGGGAATTTTGCCAATCAAGGTCGCGCCGACTCTTTAATGATTGCGTACTTGTTGGCGTGCGCGCGCGAACATCAGAACATTCAATTTAGCGCATTACCCGTTGCCCTACGCTCGCTCTTACAGCTGTATGGCTTGGAATCGGTTTTGTCCATTGTCGAAAACCCTGTAATCGCTTAGAATTACGGGCTTTGGTATCGACAGCGCATAGGTAAGCATGTGCGCTCCCCAAAAGGTCAAAAAAATTGGTGACCGTATCAACAAAGGTTCACAGTAGCGTATGAACCCCGTAGTGAAATTGGAGACGTGGCCGAGAGGTCGAAGGCACTCCCCTGCTAAGGGAGCATGCGGCTAAAAACTGCATCGAGGGTTCGAATCCCTCCGTCTCCGCCAGTCATTTGCGCAATGGCTTGCAAAAAGAAAACATAAAAGAGCCGACGCTGAAAGATCGTGCGCAAAAAGACGGTGGTACAGTAGCCCGTCGCAGTCCCCATGAACTCCCTACCCCCGACTACTTCCTTGAGAGCGCGCCGCCTGACACCTTGGTCGGCACGAACGAAACAAGGTCGTTGCCGATAGTTTGATTGCTACTGGCCCCTGCATTCCAACTTCCAGACGTGGATGCGCCCGCACTCACGCTATCGCTATCACGACTACTCGTCTGTGTCCGCGTCTCTTGCCCTACCTCTATCGAAATGTCTTTAACCACTAAACTTGCATTACCTCCCACCGACACCTGACTACCCACCACTTTTAATTTATCCCTACTAATTTTCGCATTGCCCGCTATGTTCAATCGACTGCCCTGATAGCTTTGTTGGGTTGTGCTGGAATAAAAATTCAGAAACATTTCTACTAGTTGGCTTTGGGTTTAACAATGCAGCCCTTAATAGCATCGAACGCCTGCACTAAATTTTGAACTTTATTTGCCTTAATCTGTTGATAAAAGGTGTAGATACCTTCAGGCTCTCGGACAGTGCTTTCTAAACCAGAAATATAAGCTTGATACCCCATTTTTTTCTGCATCAATTTACGTTTGCTTGACAGTCATATTTTTTATCTTCTTCAAATCTAAAACCAACAATAAGCCCCGAATTAGGTTCGTATTCATAGAAGCTTCTACATCCTCCTTTCCCATACCACTTGTACTCATTTTCAATATTTCCATTGGGTAGAGTAGTGGTTTTTATTACATCTTCTTTATTGTAATTTTGCCAACTTGGGGAATACATGTCGTCTCCAATCCTTCCTTGTCCATTACTCAGAAATCTTGCATGCCTCCCTTCTGGTGAATAATCTCCCTTAATGACTCCTTCAATAGTTGTGAACACACCAAACGGTATCCAAATAACACTAGTTATCTGAAAAAAAAATAAGAGGATATCCATTATGGTGACACCGCTTTCAGAGGAGTTAGTTGCTTATTCGTTGACTTTACCTTAACTGTACTAGGTATTTCAGATGGTGGTGATTTTATTTTGTATGCTTGACTACTATTAACCAACCAAGAGAAACTTTGGTTATTCGGTAATCCTCCCATTCTTACCAACAGTGTCAAGTAGAGGGTTAATGATTGCTGTCTAAATAGGCTTGCAAGCATTGAATGGGCGTACGTCCATTCGGTTGTCGCCTGCTGCACATCACGGGAAGCGGTGTCTAAAAACTCGTCCCAACTGAGAATCAGCAATCAGTGTCTATCATCTAAACGCTACCCCAGTTCATCATCACAAACCTACTGTCATACTGAAAACCGCTGATTCATCGCGTATGATGATGCTCCAGCTAAGCGTTTTTTTAACCCCAGCAGTTTTGATAGGCGCCCATAAATGACTGATTTTTTTTATAAATACCATGTTTTTTTTCTGCGTCAATCAACGCGAAGGCAGTACGCGCGAATGTTGCGCAAATAAAAATGCCCAAATCGCTCAAGAACACGCCAAAACACGCATTAAAGCTCGAGGATTGGCTCAGCCAGGTCTAATCAGAATCAATCAGGCTGGCTGTATGGAACGATGCGAGCAAGGGCCTGTTTTGGTCGTGTATCCCGAAGGTATTTGGTATCATTATTTGGATACCGAAGACATTGATGAAATCATTGACCAGCACCTTGTGCTGGGTCAGCCCGTCGCCCGTTTACGCATCTCTGCCACACCGGCGGCACTTTAAAAACAAATTGTGATTACCCCGTTGTCGCGATTCGCGCTAACTGAAGGGTCATCCATTCATTAAAGTGATCAATTTGTTCCATCGATACTGTGTGCAAAATTGGGTAAGCGTGCCACGTCAATGGATATCCCCAATCAGTTAAAGCCGAACGCGTTTTTTCACCCAAACCAAATTGCACCACCGGATCAAATTGTCCGTGGGCTAACAAAACAGGCGTGTTTTGTTGTGCGGCACTGCGTGTTGTTGCCAATTGTTCTGCCAGCGGTAAATAACCTGAAAAGCCAATAATTCCCGCCAAGCTTTTTTGATAACTCAAACCGGCATAAAGCGCCATGGCACAGCCTTGCGAAAATCCACCCAGAAAAACTCTAGACGCGTCAATCCCTTCTGCAACAAAATGATCAATCAATTGATCAATCTGTGCATGCGCTTCGTTCAAACTTTTTTCATCCACTTGGCGGATAAAGTCCATAGACGAAATGTCGTACCACGCAGGCATGACAAAGCCGTTATTAAGCGTGACAGGACGTAAAGGCGCATGGGGCAAAATGAAACGCGTATTGCGACGAATCGACGCATTCAATTGCTGCATCATGGGTGCAAAATCGTAACCATTCGCCCCTAAACCATGCAGCCAGATCATGACGTTTTGAGTTTCTTCTACTGAGGGTAAGTCAATAAACTTCAACATGTGGTATTTATCATTGATCAGTACATAAGAAATTAAACCCTACTGCCGTAGTGTGTGGCGACATCTACCGCACGACATCAGCTTAAGCCATCAAACATATTTTTTAAAGCTTGATAGAGTGCCTTTTGTGCAGCCGCTTGTCTGGCACTCGGTTCGCCGCGCGATAAGCGAATCAGATTATGAACATCGCTTCGAATAATGTCAGGGAATTTGCTACAGAGTTCCGTAAACACAGCATCATCTTTAATCAAACGGTTGCGCCAGTGTTCCAACTCGTGCAGACGTGCGGTTTCCACATGGAATCTTTCACGGTCTTCCGAAAAATGTAATTTCAAGGCTTGTACCGTGGCCTCATCCAAGCGGCGCATCAATTTCCCCAACAACTGCAACTGTCGCCGTTTACCTTCGAACGCAGTGATCCGTGTGTATTCTTTTACCGCATCTTGCAAAATTTCTGGCAAAGCCAATTTGCTCCACATCGCCTTGGGCAATTTAGGTAACTGAGCGCCAAGTTCTTGCAATGCGTGCATATCACGTTTTCTTTGCGATTTTGAAGGCCCATCATCATCCTGACGCTCGTCTGGGATAACACGGGACGATGCGGGAGAAAAAGAAAAATTTCGTTTCACAAATGACTCGGTAAAAGAAAATAAAAAAGAAAACAAAAAGCGCACCGAAGTGCGCTTTTTGGTGATTCGCAACAGTATTAACCGTATTTACACTGCGACAATATCCAAAGGTTTATCACTATAGTTCGTCAATACCGAAGTAATCTCTGGTATCACACGACTTGAGTCAAATTGAACTTGACCAATCACCCGTTCAGCGGCTTTTATAAAGTCAGCTTTGAGGCTTTCTTTTTCATCCAAAGGCATCGCGCTGTCCATGTCAGCCGTACGCACACGATCCACGAGCATTAGCATGATGTCGCGATGACCACCTAAAGATTGATAAAACGAGCGCAACAGATCAATATCCAGACCTGTGAAGTACGACGACAAGTTATGCACGTTTTGCGACAAACGCTGTAACTTTAACACCGACTCTACTATTCCCATACCGTATAACAAGGCCGGCGCATCTGGACCTTCGTGATGTTTTTTGGTGAGATCTTTAACCTCTTGCAGCATCGCTTTTAAAGTCCGACGCATCTGATCAATAGGTTGATCAGAACCAGGTAAACGTTTTTTATCTTCGTCAGTCAACCATGACAAGGCACGGTTCATTCCTTGCCCTGCCGCGGTTTGGGATGCCATCATTTTTTGTTGCATTTCCAAAACACCGTTCAATTTGGTCATTTGCTCACCCAAAGTTTTGGTGTAAGACATAGGAATACCAAAATGTTTAACCAAGCTGGCTAAAGTAGTGTCTGAAGTATTTGATAACGGTAATTTTTGTGGGATTGCCGAGTTAACAACTTCAGTTAAACGATGAAAAGCATCATGCGCATAGTTAAAGTAGGCACTGGTCGCATTACGCAAGGCAATAAACATCAAACCCAACATCAAAGAACCAATCAACCCGAACATCGACGCACTAAAGGCCGTACCCATCGCAACCAAAGGTGAGCGCAATTTATCAACTAAGGTTTTAAATGCCAAGTCCATGTTATTCATATCAGCATTGGCGAACCCACCGATCAAGTCACTCACTTTAACCAGTGTTTCTAACAACCCAATAAACGTTCCTAACAAACCGAACGCCACCATCAAGCCAACTAAATATTGAGATAACTCTTGGCGACCTTCAAATGTTTGCTTGACGATATGGAACTCTTCTTGAATCGTGCTTTGCTCAACCCGTGAACTCACTATCCCGTCAGTGCCCGCGATACGCGCTAGCACACGCGCACTTTGAGTTGTTCGAACCGTCGGGTGAGCCACCATCTGACGCATGTCACGTCCGGCTTTAATCCCACGATCAAACATTTGAATGGCCGAAAACTCCGCGTTATATTGAACGATGCGCCAGACCGTAATGATCGCGGAAATAATCGCAGCACCAATAATGATACCGTTAAGTACCGTATTCTGGTTAACTGCGTGTATCGCGAATTCCGAAAAATGTACGAAGGCGTAAACCACCGCGATAAGCGGCAGCACGCCCCAGAATAAATACAAATTTGCGCTAGACTTTTTCATAACAAACCCTTTGTTTTTTAGTAAAAAAAATTAAAAACAGTAACGACCAATAAATTCAAACATCAACTCAAAAAATGCTTCTACAACTTCGAAAAAATGCTTCTAACGACGAACGCAGTACTCGTTATTACATCAACCGATCAATCAACTACTGTAAATTCTTAAAATCTGTTATCGCAACTCACTGAACGCATTACGAGAAAACTTAAATACACGCGATAAAAAAAACGCAATCACTGGACGCTTTCCTGTCACAATATCAGCCGTCACTATCATTCCCGGCAATACTGGGCGACCACCTAGGGCACCGCTCGTCAAATCAAGATTGACTTTCACTCTGTAAAACCGCTCACCTCGCTCATCAGCCAAAGTATCAGCGCTGATTTCACTCAATTTGCCAGGAACTGCTCCAAACAAACCAAAATCATAGGCAGATAAACGCACTCGACTATTCAATCCTGGCACTAACTCCGCACGATCAGAGGGTTTCACACGCCCCTCAACAATCACTTTATCTTCCACTGGCGTAATTTCCATCAAGGTTTCTCCTGATTTAATCACCCCGCCCTTAGTACTTAAATAAATCCGGTTCACCACCCCAGTTACTGGGGCACGAATTTCAGCTCGCCGCACCCGATCTGACCCCGCCACCATCTCTTCGTTCAAACGCGATAATTCTGCCCGCGAGGTTGACAATTCACTTTGAGCCTCCGCTTTAAAGCGGTTTTTTAGCTCGGATAAACGCCCCTCAAACTCTGCAATCGAAGAGCGCAATTTCGGCAACACAATTTCTGTATCACGAATCTGGCTATCAAAGCGCTGTACACGAACTTGTTCATCTAACAACTCCAAACGAGAAGCTGCGTTTTCTTTAACCAACTTTGCCACTAACTCTAATTTTTTTTGCGCCAATAAAGCTTCTTTTTGCAAATCACTTTTTCGATTTTTCTGCTCTTCAATTTCCGCTTTTCTCTGCAATATCTGCTGCTCAACCACTTTTTGCTCTTGTTCCGAATGCGTTTTACGCGCAATAAAACTACTCTCTTCTGCACGCCCCTCTTGTGTTTGCATAAGATCAGCAGGTAAGGTCAACTTATTTAACCCCATCGCCTCAGCACTTAAACGCTCTATTCGTGCTCGCAAAGCCAAAATCCGAACTTTCTTTTCATTCAATCCTGAACTACCTAACTGATCGCCAACTCGCATTAAAAGATCGCCGCGTTTCACAATACTGCCCTCAGCAATCACCACTTCATCAATCACACCACCCTCTAAATGCTGAATCAGCTGGCTACGCTCAAGAGGCACAACACGACCCTCTGCTCTCACTACCGTATCCATATCGGCAAAACAAGACCACGCAACTAAACCCACCAACAAACACAAAACCGCGATTAAAAAAATCCTGGGCCGCTCCAAATTCGCGCCAAAATTAACTCGACGCTCCCAACGTGAATACCACATCTATGACGCTGCTCGAACAAATACTGTCCCCAATTTAAATTCTGGATTAGCCGAGCGCTCGATAATTCGAGTCTGCACACGATCAGAGGCTACCCCCTTCTTCAGCAAATAGTTACGTAAACCAATCAAGCGGTAATACGATAAACGCTGCGCTTCACTATAGGACTCATCACTTGGTTGCGCTAACAATTCAAAACGCAATTTTTTCAAATCACCTAAACTAGCAAGTGATTTATCTAAACCTTCATAAACTAGGGCGTCGCCTTCAACTACGCTAGGGTTGTAGGTCACAATCGCAACTTCGCCAGCCGCCTGACCGCCACGTCCTGGCAAAATTTTGCTTCCTTTAGGCGTATCTGACACTGTTTTTTCAGCACGGAACTCCGTCCGTGTTTGAATCTCAGATGGCGCTTGTGGCTCACCCGCAAGTGTCGCTGATGCAGTCGCATTGGCTTGCAAATCACGTTCAAGCTCGGCAATTTTTTGCAACAATTGTCCTTGCGTTTGCGCGCTCAAAGATTCGCTTGCAATTTGTTGCTTAATGTCATTAAGCAATTTCTGTGCGACCGCACTACTTTGCAAACGCTCAGTACCACGTCCAATTTGCGCTGAATTAGCGTCCTGCAAAGTATTGGCCTGTGCACCTTTAATTGGATTGTTATCTTGTTGCAACTTAGGGTTAGGCGCAAGGGGAGTCGGCGCAGCGACCGAAGCAGTTTTCGCCACGACCTCTTTTGCCTTTAACTCAGCAGCTTCTTTAACCTTTACCCCCACACGAGAGGCAAAGAAAAACAAAGATACCGTAAAAATCACCAGCACCAAAATCACGACTAAGACCAAATTACTTAAAGCATCAACAAATCCTGGCCAATAATTTTGTTCTTTTGATGTTCCACCCGCCATATTCTTCCCCTATGAAGCAAAACCGGCACGAAGCCCGCCTGTTAATCGTAAAATTTGATACGCTAAAGTTGTCCGCGCAATCGTCAAACGAACCAAATCCGTTCTTGACTGATACAGCCGCTGATACGCGTCCAACATATCTGGAATCGAACGCGCCCCTCCCTCCATCTGCCTGACATAAGCACGAACCACGGCAAGATTCGCCGTTTGCTCACGACTTGCCGCTTCAATTCGCCCACGAGTTGATTGATAAGCATTAACACTCAGATCCAAGCCTTCTTGCAATTTACGCTCCGCTTCTTTTAACGCAAAAGCTTGTTCGCTATATTTCTCTGCACTAAGCCGGTTTTGATAATAGTCAGTACCCCCATTTAGCACATTCCAAGTTCCCACCAACATCAAAGAATTGGAGCGCTGGGTGTAGTCAATCCCACCAGCGTGCGCAGACGACGTATTTGAATACTGCAAATCTAACT
>JAVKMA010000110.1:0-2469 GCA_031538685.1 Burkholderiaceae bacterium
CGGCGGCACCGTCGTTAATGCCTGAAGCATTGGCGGCAGTGACGCTGCCGTCTTTAGTAAAAGCCGGTTTCAAACCACTGATGCTGTCCAAAGTCGTTCCTGCTTTAATGTATTCGTCCTGCGCAAAAGCAATCGGGTCGCCTTTTCGTTGCGCCAACATGACCGGTACGATTTCATCGACAAACTTGTCCGCTTTTTGTGCGGCTTCAGCCTTGTTTTGTGAAGCGACCGCTAATTCATCTTGTTGAGCGCGCGTGATACCGTGTTTTTGAGCGACGTTTTCAGCCGTAATGCCCATGTGATATTGGTTGTAAACATCCCACAAGCCATCGACGATCATGCTGTCAATCATTTTCCAATCACCCATACGTTGACCCTCGCGCGAGTTTGGTAACACGTGCGGCGAGGCACTCATGTTTTCCATCCCACCTGCGATCATGATTTCGGCATCGCCCGCACGAATCGCTTGCGCAGCCAAGATCACACTTTTCAAACCTGAACCGCACACCTTATTGATGGTGAATGCCGGCGTCGCCACATCTAGCCCTGATTTGATCACCGCTTGGCGCGCGGGATTTTGTCCACTGCCTGCGGTGAGGACTTGGCCCAAGATCACTTCATTGATTTGATCTGGCGCCAGTTTGGCACGGATGAGTAATTCACGAATCACGGCAGCACCCAGTTCAGGCGCGGGTGTTTTTGCTAAAGCGCCACCAAATTTTCCGACCGCGGTACGGGTTGCTGCGACGATCACTACATGGTTCATGTCGTTCTCCTTTATAAAATTTAAAAAAAATAATGCATTGATATGACCTAAATTACTGAACTCATTTTTAAGCAAGGAACTTACCTTGGACTTGCCGTAAATTCCGCTTGATGCCATTTAATTTTTACATTAACCCTCATCTGTATTCACTGCTGTGACGTAACGCCCTGGCGCGGCTTCGATGACTTTATAGCGCTCATTTCCCAGCGTTTTGGGTGCGATAATTTTTTTATCCGAACGCGCCTGTAACCAAGCTAACCATTCACTCCACCAACTGCCTGGAACTTCGGTCGCGTTGTTAAACCATTGTTGCGCATCGTCGTGTGATAACGCAGTCGAACCAACCCAATGGCAACGTTTGTTTTTATTGGCCGGATTGATGACGCCGGCGATATGCCCTGATGCACCCAAAACAAATTCCGTTGGGCCTTTGAGTAATTTTAGTGATTGGTATGCCGTGGTCCATGGAACGATGTGATCGTCGCGTGAGGCATAGACAAAATTTTCAGTTTGAAGTGCTGAAAAATCAATATCGCCGCCCAATACTTTGAACGCGCCTTTATTTTTCAAATCATTTTGTAAATAGGTATGGCGAATGTATTGGCAATACATGGGGCCGGGTAAATTGCTGGAATCACTATTCCAAAATAACAAATCCATCGGCACAGGCGATTGGCCTTTGAGATAGTTATTGACGACATAAGACCAAATTAAATCGTTTGGTCTGAGCATCGAAAAAGTGCTGGCCAAATCTTTTCCTAACAATAACTGAGGTTTTTGATTATTGTGTCCACCAATTGTGTGTTCACGTTTTTGCACCATCTCGTTATTGATAAAGATACCTAAAACTCCCGTATCAGAAAAATCCAAAAAAGTGGTGAGCAAGGTCAAAGCCTTAACACTGTGATCTTGCATTTGATGCGAACGAACGGCCAGTGCAGTGGTCAACAAAGTCCCACCGACACAAAACCCAAAAGCATTGATTTCTTTTTGTCCACTAATGCTGACGCTGATTTCTTGTGTCACTTCAATTGCGCGTAATACGCCGTCTTTGATGTAATCGTCCCAAGTCAAATGGGCCAGTGATGCGTCGGGATTGCGCCACGATATCAAAAACACAGTGATTCCGTTTTCAACCAAATAACGAACCAGCGAGTTGTGCGCTTGCAAATCCAAAATATAAAATTTATTGATGCACGGCGGCACCATTAACAAAGAACGCTGATGTACTTGTGCGGTTTTGGGGGCGTACTGAATCAGTTGGATTAACTCGTTTTCAAACACCACAGAGCCTTCAGTCGTCGCTAAATTTTTTCCCACTGTAAATTGACTTTCATCGCTCAAAGAAATGTGTCCTTTACTTAAATCTGATAGCAAGTTTTTAATCCCTGCGCTTAATGATTCCCCTTTGCTATCGATTAGAGCTTGAATGGCTTCAGGATTGCTGACCAGATAGTTGGATGGCGCCATCATCTCTAACCATTGTTCAGTGTTAAAACGCACTTTGTCGCCTTCAATTCCCGATTCAAATAAACCGGTTAATTCAGTGAAATAGCGCGTATTTAACAAATACTGCGCCGCTAAAAACGCGTGTTGTGGACTGTCTTGCCACGCCGCATTGCTGAATCGACGATCGCTCAATTGCGGTGTTTTTTGATGCAGAAAAAAATCATCCCACAAAACTTTCATTTCATTGGCAAAAC
>JAVKMA010000111.1:0-4450 GCA_031538685.1 Burkholderiaceae bacterium
CGCATCAAGCGACGTGAAAACTCGTCACGGCGCATTCTGCGTGGTCGATGGGCTGGGTAAGAAGTCAGTTTGGATAAATCAGACATGGCAAAAATTCCTAAAAACAAGTGTTCAAAAAACGATATAAAAAGTTATGGGCACTTCTATCAATTCATTTTTGCGGCGAATTGTTTTGTTGCGCAGTACGCGAAATCCTCACGTACTGTATGTACGTATGTACGTATGTACGCTCCGCTTTCTGTGTGCTGTGTGCGGTGCGCCTCGCACTTCATCCGCACATTCTGTATTGATAGAAGTGCCCTAATGTTTGTTGCACTAATTCAATGCTTTTTAGACAAATACGAAGATGTTTTTGTGACTTAAGGTGTTAATTGAAGATTATTTTTAAACGCGTCATTCAATGCTTAAAAAAACACTCGCTTTATCAATTCCGGTCGCAATGGGCTACATCCCTTTGGGCATGGTGTTTGGGTTTTTATTGATTCAAACAACTGGTTTGGCGTGGTGGTGGGCTGCTGTGATGAGCCTGTTCATTTTTGCCGGTGCAATGCAGTTTTTAAGCGTGGCTTTATTGGCGGCGCATACGCCTTTGTGGACCATCGCAGTGGCGACATTGATAGTCAACGTACGACAAATTTTTTATGGCCTGTCTTTGTTGACGCACCAGCCGCAGCATTGGTGGGCGCGGGTGTATATGTGGTTTGCCTTGACCGATGAAACCTACTCGGTTTTGACTACGATTGGGGCAGATGTGCCGATGTCTCAGCGCATGAGCCTGATGCTGTTAAATCATGGATGGTGGATTTTGGGCAGCATCTTAGGCGCCTTGTTGGGAGCGCAATTGACGATATCGATTAAAGGCTTGGAATTTAGCTTATTGGCTTTGTTTAGTGTTCTGGCGGTGGAGCAATGGAAAAGTACGCGTAACTTTAGGCCTTTTTTAAGTGCGCTAATCGCCTATCCAATCGCCTATGTCATCGCGACTCTGATTGCGCCCGAACAAGCCTTGTTGTTTTCGATAGTGATTACGCTGTTCGCCGGCATTTTGATGTATCAAAAATTATTATCAGAAAATCGTTCTGATCAGAGGCGCAATCATGCATGAGGTATTGCATATTGAAACTTGGTATTTAATCGCGACGATCGCAATTATTGCGCTGATCACTTTTGCCTTACGCGCGCTGCCTTTTATCGCGGGAACTTTTTTACAGCGTTGGCCCATGATGCGATTTTTGGCACAGTTTTTACCGCCAGCGATTATGCTGTTGTTGGTGATGCACACCACTTTAGGATTGACCCGCACGCATGATCGTGGCGTGATGGTGGAGTTGCTATCAGTTGTAGTCGTGGTTGTTTTGCATCTGTGGTGCAACAATGCCCTGCTATCAATCTTGTGCGGTACGGGGTTATATCTTGCCGTGTTAAATTTTTTCTAAGAACTGATCAATGTGATCTCGTATCACTTTATATTGAAGCAATTTATAGCGAATGACTTTATGAGCAATGATGTGAAAACCAATCCTTTACTTATTTCTCCCAGCTTGTTATCGGCTGATTTTGCACGTCTGGGCGAAGAAGTTAGGGCGATTGAAGCTGCGGGTGCTGACTGGGTTCACTTTGATGTGATGGACAATCATTTTGTCCCCAATCTGACTTTTGGTGCGATGGTGTGCCAGGCGCTAAAACCGCACACGAAATTACCGATAGATGTTCATTTGATGGTCGATCCGGTGGATGATTTGGCCTTGGCGTTTGCCAAAGCCGGCGCGAGCGTGATCAGTTTTCATCCTGAAGCCAGCCGTCATGTGCATCGCAGTTTGCGCGTGATTAAGGATGCGGGATGTCTATCGGGTTTGGTATTTAATCCAGCGACACCCTTGGATTGGTTAGATCATGTTTTGGATGAGGTGGATTTGATTTTGCTAATGAGCGTCAATCCGGGTTTTGGTGGGCAAAGTTTTATTCCCAGTACTTTGCCCAAAATTCGCCAATTAAAAATTAAGCTGGATCAATATCAAAAAGAGTCAGGACGGCGCCCCAGAATTGAAGTTGATGGCGGAGTCAATGGCAAAAATGCAGCGGAAATTGTCGCGGCAGGGGCTGATACTTTGGTCGCCGGATCGGCGGTGTTTGGACAAAAAGATTACCGCGCGGCGATCAGTGCTTTGCGTTGTTAGTGGCGCAGAGAATTCATTACTGAAATTTATAAATCAAATCGGGGCATCATCCACTAGTTGGAATGATGCCCCGATTTTTGACATCTGCTTTATACAACCTGATACCAGCAAACAGAATTTACACGCTGTTTTTTAGCGCCTCTGCTTTGTCTGTTCGTTCCCATGAGAACTCAGGTTCGTTCCGTCCAAAGTGACCATAGGCCGCTGTTTTTTGATAAATCGGACGCAGTAAATCCAGCATTTGAATAATGCCTTTGGGACGTAAATCAAAATGCTCCTGAACCAACTGCGCTAATTTTTCATCACTGATTTTTCCGGTGCCATAAGTGGTCACCATGACTGAAGTCGGTTGAGCAACACCAATGGCGTAACTGATTTGAATCATGCAACGCGAGGCCAAGCCTGCGGCGACAATATTTTTCGCCACATAACGACCTGCGTAGGCGGCGGATCGGTCAACTTTTGAAGGGTCTTTGCCTGAGAATGCGCCACCGCCGTGAGGTGCGGCACCGCCGTAGGTATCCACAATAATTTTTCGTCCGGTCAAACCGCAATCACCTTGTGGCCCGCCGATCACAAATCGTCCGGTAGGATTGACCAAAAAACGCGTGCCGTTTAACCATTCTTTTGGCAATACGGGTTTGATGATCTCTTCAATCACAGCTTCGTGAATTTTCGCTTGCGTCATTTCTGGCGCGTGCTGGGTGGATAACACGACCGTATCAATCGCCACAGGGCTGTTGTTCTCGTAGCGTAAGGTAATTTGTGATTTAGCGTCAGGACGTAACCATGGCAAGCGACCGTCTTTACGCATTTGCGCTTGACGTTCAACCAGGCGATGCGCGTAATAAATCGCCGCAGGCATCAGGTCTGGCGTTTCATCACAAGAGTAACCAAACATTAAACCTTGATCACCCGCGCCTTGTTCTAAATCAAGGCCGCGTCCTTCATCAACGCCTTGCGCGATATCCGGTGATTGTTTGTCGTAGCAAACTAGGACCGCACATCCTTTGTAATCAATGCCATATTCGGTGTTGTCGTAGCCAATGCGTTTAATCGTATCGCGTGCCACACCGATGTAATCGATGTTAGCTCGGGTGGTGATTTCTCCGGCTAATACGACCAAACCGGTGTTGCATAAAGTTTCAGCCGCGACGCGCGAGTTTTTATCTTGAGTCAAAATCGCGTCCAGAATCGCATCTGAAATTTGATCAGCGACTTTGTCGGGATGGCCTTCAGAAACAGATTCAGAGGTAAACAAAAAAGTAGACATTTAAGTTTAAAAAATTAAAGATTAAGAAGGGTGCTAAACAGAAATCGAGCTGAAACTTGTGAAGTTGATATTACCATTAGCTTTGCGACGCTTTAAGGATTGTTTAAAATCAATTAACGATGTAAGGTCAATTGGGTGATTTCAGAACGTGTGAATAGACGCATCGGTGGCCCCCATAAACCCGTTCCGGTAGACACATAAATCAATCCCCCCGGGACTTTGTGCAACCCGGAAACCCAGGGTTGTTGGATTTTGACGAGATAACTGAAAGGCCAAATTTGCCCGCCGTGGGTGTGTCCACTTAAAGTTAAATCAGGGTGAAATTGCTCAGCGCTGTGCCATTGACGGGGCTGGTGGGCGAGCAAGACAGTCGGCAAGTTGGCATCGCTACCACTAAAAGCCTTAGCGGGATTGGGCGGGTATTTGTGCATTTGCGTACCTGAATAATCATTGATGCCGACCATTTGAAAAAAATTATTGCCAGGTAGGGTGACGCGAATATGACGATTTAACAGCAATTGCCAATTAAAGTCGTCTTTCAAATGCGTCAGCAATGCATCGGTGTAGGGCAAATAATTTTCGTGATTACCGGTGCTGTAATAAACGCCTAGCGGCGCACTCAACTCTTTTAAGGGGGCAATCGCGGCGAAGGCGTCGTCCTGTTTGCCATCAATGAGATCGCCAGTAATGGCAATAACATCAGACTTTAAGCCCATGCTCAAATTGACGATTTCACGCGCTTTGTCAGCATTTCGTCCCTGTCCTAAATGTAAATCAGTGAGCTGTACGATGGTGATGGGATCGCCTTGCCATTTATCGATTTTGATATCGACCTTGACGATGGCTGGTGTACGTGCACCTTGCCATAAGGCAAAACCAATCGCGATGACGCCAATAATCAAGCCGCCCCAGGCAATCTGCACTTGATAGCTGGGCACTAACCAACGCAACAAGGCAACAGGAATCGCGCAGACAAATAACAATCCACCGATGCCTAAGA